>CAZFTV010000114.1:0-6499 GCA_964521765.1 uncultured Eubacteriales bacterium | reverse complement strand
CCGGCCGTCCGGCGGTCAAGCCCGCGATTAGTCTTGTTCCTCCTCGGAAGGCGTGGCATACTGTTTTCCTCATGGGCCACATCCGCAAGCAGATGATCACCCTCATGACCTCGGCCCGCTGCAACCTCGCCTGCGTATACTGCTCCCAACGCTCCTTCCCGGCTCTCGCGCCTGTCCACGAGACGATCGACGTTGCCTTCGCCGAGGCCGGAATGCGGGATTTTTTCGCCGGGAGCCCGAGTCGGGCAATCCGTTTTTTCGGCGCGGGCGAGCCGACCCTGGCCTTCGAAGTCATGATGGAAATCCGCGACCGGGCTCGTCGCCTGGCGGGGGAGGCCTTGCGCGTCGAGCTTCAGAGCAACGGCCTGTTTTCTTCCGCCGTGGCCGACTGGGTCGAACGGAACGTAGACATCCTCTGGCTGTCTTATGACGGCCCCCCGGAGATCCAGGACCGGAACCGGCCGGTTCAAGGCGGGGGGCGGTCGAGCGCCGTCGTCGGAGAAAATGTCCGGCGCTTCGCGGGCTGCGGCCGGATACAGACCGGGGTTCGGGCGACCGTCGCCCCCGACGATTTTCCCAGGATGCACGAGCTCGTCGAGCATTTCTACGACCAGGGCCTGCGCCGCGCCTGCTTGGCTCCGGTTTACGCTTCGACGGCCAACGACCGGAACGAACGGTCGCTAGGTCTCCTGGAATTCGCCCGACACTATGTCAGGGCCGACGAGGCCGCCCGGCGTCTGGGGATGGGGTTGAGCACCCATCTCATCGTCAATTTCGACGAGCCGGTCGCCGGCTACTGCCGTGCCTGCACGCCCTGCCCTCACCTGACCACGGACGGCTGGGTCTCGTGCTGCGACGAGACGCCGCTCGGGCCGGAGTACCTGCCGGGAATTCTCCAGGAGCTCATCTACGGACGGTGGGAGCCCGGGACGAGATCCATCCGCTATTTTCCCGAAGCCCTGGCGCGCATCCGGGCCAGGAACACGGAGAACCTCCGGCGGGGAACCTGCGCCGGATGCGACCTGGTCGAAAACTGCTCGGGCGGCTGCCTGCCCAAGAACATGTTCATGACCGGCGACCTCTATGCGCCCTACGCCGAGTGGTGCGAAGCCGTCCGTTACCTCGCCGCCCGGCTGCCGAAGCCGAGGGGCCTTTTTCCCTTCCTCCATTCCTGACCGCCATCCCGGCTTTTACGACGGCTCACGGCGCGGCGCCCGTCCTCCGCGCCAAATTGACAGTCTTCGCCAGAGTGTGTTGGAATCGTCAATCGGCGGGATCGAGCAGCATGGAAGACCAGAACGGGGCCTACCGGGAGACGACGACCATCGCCAAGGGCGCGGGCATTTATTTCTTCGGAACGCTGGCCGGAAACGGGCTGCGCTATGTCTATCAACTGATCGTCGCCCGGAGCGTGGGTCCCGGCGTTTACGGCGGGCTCCTGCTGGGGATCGCCGTCCTTCAAGTCATGCAGCTCATCGCCGACTTGGGCTTGAGCCAGGGAGTCGTCCGCTACACGGCCATCTTTCAAGGCCTCGGCGACCGTCCGCGGGTCAAAGGGGTTATCCTCCTGGCGTTGCGGACCGTTCTCGTCTCCGCCCCGCTGCTGGGCATCCTGCTGTTTTTCGGCTCGCGGACCCTGGCCCTCCGTGTTTTTCACGCCCCGGACCTGGCCCTCATCCTGAGGTTCATGGCCGTGGCCCTGCCCCTCTATGCCCTGACCATGATCCTGGCTTTTTCCTTTCAAGGCCTGCAGGTCATCAAGTACAGGGTCTATGTCAACCAGTTCGTCGAGCCGGGCTCCAGGGTCTTGCTGGCCGTCTTGTTCCTGGCCTTGGGCGGCGGCTTGATCGGCGCCCTGTCCGCCTACGTGATGGGCGTGCTCCTGGCCCTGGCGGCAGGCCTCCTGCTCATGAGGAGGACATGCCCCGAGGTCTTCCACGCCGGGGTCCCGGCCGTCTACGAGAGGAAAAAGCTGTTTTCGTTCTCCTGGCCGCTGCTCTTTTCCTTCCTTATGGGCTATCTCATCGTCTGGAACGACACCCTCTTTCTCGGCGTCCTGAGGAGCCCGAGGGAGGTGGGCGTCTACGGCGCGGCGCAGAGGACAGCCCTCTTGCTGACGTTCATCCTGGGAGCTCTCGTGGCCATCTTCGGCCCGCTTGTCGCGGATTTTCTCAGCCGGGATAAAAAGGAGGACTTGAGCCGGCATTTCAAGACCGTGGTTTATTGGGCCTTCTCCCTGACCCTTCCGCTTGCGGCCCTCTTAGTCATATTCGCCCGGCCGGTTCTTCGCTTTTTCGGCGAGGCGTTCACCGCCGCCGCAGGGCCGCTCATCGTCCTGGCCGGCCGCTGGGCCGCTCACGCGCTCCTGGGGCTGGGCGGGACGGTCATCACAATGAGCGGCCGGTCAAAGCTCCAGCTGCTCAATAACATCTTCCTTCTGGCGGTCAACGTCGCCCTTCATCTTCTCCTGATACCCCGCTATGGAATCCTGGGCGCCGCCGCGGCCACGGCCGGCAGCGTCGTCCTCTACGACATTTTGACCCTGGCCGAGGTCCGGTTCCTCCTGGGGCTGAGCCCCTTCCGGCCGGACCTGCTCAAACCCCTCGCCGCCGTCGGGCTCGCCGTCGGGGGCAGTCTGGCCCTGGGGAGCATTTTCCGGGCTGGGAGAGGGAGCCTGCTCTATCTGGCCGCGGGTTCCGGCTTGTTTCTTCTCGTTTACGGCGCGGCGATGCTCGGCCTGGGCATCCGGGATGAAGACAGGACCGTGCTGGGAAAGATACTGTCAAAATTGAAGTCTTGGGGTCAGGGTGGTCCGACGTGCGCCTCCGGTCCAGAGGGCTGAAGTCTTTCTTGAGAAGCGTCCTTCCCAGGCCGCTCCTCTCCGTCTATCATTTTTTCCGGGACGGAGACTTGCCCGGGGTCGTGTCATTTCTGTTCAGGCGGGGAATGAGGCTGTCCGTCCCGGACCGGAGTGCGCTGACCCGGCGGCTGTACGCCGTCTCCGAGCGCCTGCCCTGTCCGCACACGCAGGGGGAGATGCTCGAAGTCATGGGGGCGATCCTTTCCCTTTCACCGGAAAGGGAAGGGGTTGTCGTCGAAGCCGGGTGCTACCAGGGAGGCAGCACGGCCAAGCTCAGCCTGGCGGCGGAGAAGGCGGGCCGGAAGCTCGTCGTCTTCGACTCGTTCCAGGGCCTTCCGGACCACCGGGAGCCGCCGGCCGAGAACATCTTCGGCGAGACCGTCCGTTTCCCTCCGGGAGAATACCGGGCGACGCTCGAGGAAGTGAAGGCCAACGTCGCCCGGTTCGGAGCGCCGGGGGTCTGCGAATTCCGTCCTGGATGGTTCGAGGAAACCATGCCGGGCTTCTCCGAGCCCATCGCCCTCCTCTTTCTAGACGTCGATTTGGCCGCTTCAACGCGCACCGCCCTCAAGCATCTCTACCCCCGCCTCGTCCCGGGCGGCGTCCTCTTCTCTCACGACGGCCACCTGCCCCGGGTCATCTCCGTTTTTCGCGACGCGGAATTCTGGGAGAGGGAGATCGGCTGCCCGCCTCCTCCGGTCCTCGGGCTCGGCCGCCGCAAGCTCATCAGGGCGGACAAGATGCCATGAGGACTGTTTTTCTCCGCCGCGTCCTCTATCCGCTCCAGGAGACCCTCCAGGGCCGGAATTTTCTCCGCCTGCTCGAAGAGTGGTCGGAGCTTCAATTCAGGCCGCCGGCCGAGCTTCGGGACCGCCAGGAAGAAAAGCTGCGGCAGCTCTTCCGCCACGCCCGCAGGCACGTCCCGTTCTACGCGGAGAAGTGCCGGGCCCTGGGCCTGGGGCCCGAAGACATCCGGCGTCTGGAAGACCTGCCCAAGCTGCCGGCCCTCTCCAGGGAGCAAATCAGGGAAAACTTCCCCGGCCGGATGACGGCCGACAACATTCCGCGCCGCCGCCGCATCCTCGACCGGACGTCGGGCTCCACGGGCGAGCCCCTGATATTTTTCCGGGACAAGGCCGCCCGCGACCGAACACTGGCCTCCTTCCTTCTCTTCAACGCATGGGCCGGAATACGGCCGGGAGACAGGACCGTGCATATCGGGGCTCCCCAGCCCTTCCACCTGAATTCGCGGTTGTTGGCCGCCCTCCGCGGCCACAGGGACCTCGGCGTGTTCAACCTGGACGAACGGAACACGGAAACACTCCTGGCGCGGCTGGAGAGGATCAGACCGGACCTCGTCGAGGGATACGCCTCGGCCGTTTTTGTCGTGGCGCAGGCCGCCCGCGAACGCGGCGTCCGCTTGAGGCCACGGGCCGTCGTGACGACCTCGGACACGCTGCCGGCGCTCGAGCCGGTTGAAGACGCCTTCGGCTGCCGGGTGTTCAACCGCTACGGCAACAGGGAGATATGCGGGGCCTTGGCCCAGAGCTGCGAAAGAGGCCGGGGCTTTCATGTCAACACAGAATTGTGCATTCTCGAGGTCGTGGACAGGCGCGGCCTGCCCGTGCCGGCCGGGAGAAACGGCCGGCTGCTATTAACCGACCTCTCGAACCTGGTCATGCCCCTTCTCCGGTATGACACGGGGGACGCGGCCACGGCCGGAGGGGATTGTTCCTGCGGCCGCAGTTTTCCCCTGGTCTCCGCCATCGAAGGCCGGAGCTCGGAGTTCCTGATTTCACCCCGGGGACTCCGTGTCTCTCCCGTGGCCCTGGGCCATTTCCTGTTCGTGACCCGGCCTTACGCCGACCGTATCCTCACCTTTCAGGCTGAGCAGCGCGAGGCCGACCGCGTGACCTTTCGCTTCGTTTCCCCCGGCCGGGCCTCGGAGTCCTTGAAGCGGGACCTGCTTCGCGACCTTCGGGGATTCCTGGGAAGGGACGTTGCCGTCCTGGTCGAATTCGTCGAGGATATCCCGGCAAACGGCCCGTCATCAACTCGTTTCTCGCCCGGCCGCTTTCCTGAACCGCCCGGGCCGCCTCCGGACGCCGCGGCGGCGCATCGCCGCTCTCCATGGCGACGTCGCGGCTGCGCGAGATGGAAAGCGCGTTCGCTTATGGCGCTCCGGGTCGGACCCGGGACGGAGGCGGCCGGTCTTTGACAGCCCGACTTTGAAATTCATATGATAATCGGGCCATGGCCGACGCGGTCCTCGTCAAGCTCGAAAGCAACAGGGACGACCAAGCCCTCGCCCCGCCCTACGGGATCCTCTACCTCGCTTCGGCCCTGGAGCAAGCCGGGTTGTCCGTCAGGCTCTTTCACGAGCGGGGGACCCCGGAGGCCATCCGCCGGATCAGCCGCGAGACGCTCGAGGAGCGGCCCCTGCTCGCCGGATTTTCCTGTCTCACCGGCCCGTCCCTGAGGGCGGCCTTGAGTGCGTCCCGGCTCATCAAGAAGGACCCGGAGATCACGGTTGTTTGGGGCGGCGTCCATCCGACCCTGCTGCCAGAGCAGGTCCTGGCCGAGGAGGCCGTGGACCTGGCCGTCCTGGGGGAGGGCGAAGCGACCGTCGTCGCCCTGGCCGGCGCGCTGAAGAACGGCGGGCGGAACTCCGCGGCCCTCCATGCCGTCGAGGGGATCGCTTACAAGGAGGGGCGCGGGATAAAGAAGACCCGCCCCCGGCCTCTCATCTCCGACCTGGACGCATTTTCCCCCGCCTGGCATCTTCTGGACAGAAAGCGGTACATCTATGGCGACCGGTACTTCTACTCGGACGGAGGCTCGAAGCTTCCGGGCGGCAGGGTCGCAGGGCTCATCACCAGCCGGGGTTGTCCCTGGCGGTGCGGCTATTGCCTTCATGAGTCCATGCACCGGAGGACGTTCCGCGCGCACTCCATGGGCAGAGTCCTCGAGGAGATCAGCCTCTTGAAGGAGGCGGGGGTGAAGGCGGTCAATTTTGAGGACGCGAATTTCTTCGCCGACAAGAAAAGGGCCATGGGGATCGTCAGGGCCGCGGGCGTCTCCTGGGGCTCCTCCATGAGGGCCGATACCTTCGCCCGCGGGGGAGAGGATCTTGCCGCGGAGATCAGCGACAACGGCTGCGTCGAGCTCCAGGTCGGGGCCGAGTCGGGCTCTCAGCGCATCCTCGACCTCATCCGGAAGGACATCACCGTCGCCCAGGTCCGCGAATCGGCACGGCTGGGGCAGAAATACGGCATCCGCCTTCTTTTGAGCTTCATGATGGGCATCCCCGGGGAGACCTGGGACGACGTACGCGCCACGCTGCAGCTCATGGATGAGCTGCGGTCCGTCGGGGACAGGGTCGTGACCAACGGACCTTTTCTCTATTTCCCTTTTCCCGGGACCCCGCTCTACGAGCTGGCGGTCGCAAAGGGCTTTCGGCCGCCGCGGAGGACGGAGGACTGGAATTTTCTGCTGTGGGGGATCCATCAGCCGCTGGCGCCCTATGTCCCCAGGCAGGCGCGGTTCATCGAGCATTACCGCCGCATGGCCTGGGGCGCGGAGCGAGGCCGCTTGGGCTTTCCCCTGGCGGCCGGGTTCCTGGGTTCCCTGGCGCGCAAG
>CAZFTV010000113.1:3915-6523 GCA_964521765.1 uncultured Eubacteriales bacterium | reverse complement strand
GGGCGACAGGCGCGGGCGGCCGTCGCCGTCTCCGACTGGCTGACCAACGAGGAGCTTTTTCTGACTCAGGCGGTCTTTCAGAAGGACCTCGACATCCGGCGCCTGTTTCTCATCGCGCCTCCGGACGGCACCTCGGACGAATTGCTTCTTACGGCCGAGCGGAGCCCCAATCGAGCCGGGGCGAGAGCCATGGGCTTCAGCACGGATGAGCCCCGGCTCGAGGATTTGACCGCGGAAACGGAAACCTTGCTGGTCTTTGGGCCTTTCCTGGGGGAGCGGTTTACGGCGGCAGATGTCAGCGGAGCCCTGTCCCGGGTCAAAACCAAGGTATTGTTCACGCCGCGGATTGATGGCCTGGAGGGAGCGTTCGACGTCGTCGTCCCTACAGCATGGCCCGCGGAAAAAGAGGGCTCCTTCACCAACTGCCGGGGAGTTGTCCAGAGCTTTGACGCGGCGCTCGCCGCGCCCGGTTGCGCCTGCGAGGAGTGGCGGTTGCTGGTCGAGCTGGGAAAAGCCGTCGGACGGAATCCCGGTTTCTACATTCCCTTCCGCTGCGCGGCGGATATCCGGAGAGCGATGCCGTGACCGATATCCTCATCCTCCTGGCCAAAATCGTGGGCGCCCTGGCCTGGCTTCTCATTCTGACCCTGTATCTCACCTGGGCCGAGAGGAAAATCAGCGCGGTCATGCAGGACCGGATCGGGGCCAACCGGGCCTCGATCCTCGGAGTGCGGCTCTTCGGCCTCTTTCAGCCGTTCGCCGACGCCATCAAGATGATCTTCAAGGAGGATTTCCGGCCTTCGTTCTCCCGCAAGTTGCTTCATACCTTAGCACCCCTCATTTCCTTCTTTTTCGTGGCCGTGACCGTGGCGGCCATGCCCTTCGGTGACAGGATAACGATAGGCGGGCGGACGATTTCCCTTCAGGTCCTGGACATGGACGTCGGCCTGCTGTTCATCCTGGCCATGCTCAGCCTGGGAATCTACGGCATTCTTCTCAGCGGCTGGTCGTCCAACAACCGCTTCGCCCTGCTGGGGGGAATACGCGGCGCCGCGCAGTTCATCTCCTACGAAGTGGCCCTGGGGCTCGCGCTCGTGGGCGTGGTCATGGTCTTCCCCTCTCTCCGTCTCTCGGAGGTCGTCTCCGCCCAGGGGAAGCTGCTCTTTGGGTTCCTCCCCAAGTGGGGCGTTTTCCTCCAGCCCCTGGGTTTCCTCATTTTCTTCGTGGCCGCGCTGGCCGAAACCAAGCGCGTTCCCTTCGACATGCCCGAGGGGGAGTCGGAGATCATCGGGTTTTTCACCGAATACAGCGGCCTGAAATGGGGCCTGTTCATGTTCACCGATTTCATGGAGATCGTCATCGTCTCCTGCCTGACGGCGACGCTGTATTTCGGCGGCTGGCAGGTTCCCTGGCTGGGCGCCGGCGGCTTCGTCTTTCCCGGGGGTGGGGTTTGGGCCCTCCCCCCGTGGCTCATCCTTCTTCTCCAGGTTCTGGCTTTCAACATCAAAGTCGCTTTCTTCTGCTGGCTGCAGATCCTCATCCGCTGGACCTATCCCCGTTTCCGCTATGATCAGCTCATGGACCTGGGCTGGAAGGTGCTTATTCCCCTGGGCCTGTTGAACATCGTCCTGACCGCCGCGGTGCTGAGTCTCTGACATGCGACAAGCTTTCGGCGTTCTCTTTGAAATCCTGCGGGGCGCCTGGATCACCTTCAGGCACTTCACGGTCAATATGGTTTTCCATACGCTGCACTTTTTCGGGCTCCGGACGCGGCGGCGGGGGGCGGTCACCATCCAATATCCGGAGGTGAGAAAGCCCATTCCTTCCCGGCACCGGAGCCTTCACCGCCTGATGAAGCGCGAGGGGAGCGACCGTCCGCGCTGCGTGGCCTGCATGCTGTGCGCCACCGTCTGTCCCTCGGAATGCATTTTCATAGAAGCATCCGAGGACCCGGACCCCGACGTCCAGAAAGCTCCGTCCAGGTTCGTTCTCGACCTCGGCCGCTGCTGTTTCTGCGGGTTCTGCGTCGAGGCCTGCCCCGAGGACGCCCTGCGCATGGACACGGGGCGGGTGGAGATAGCCGAGTACGACCGACGCGACCTCGTTTATGAGATAGACAAGCTTCTCCGATGAGCGTTCAGGAAATGAGGCTGGGGGGCCTCCGGGTCCTGGGGCTGCGGGACGGATTCTTCAGCCTGGACGGCGGAGCGATGTTCGGCGTTGTGCCCAAGACCATCTGGTCGAGGAAGCTCCCGGCGGACGAGCGGAACCGCATCACCCTGGGCCTCAATTCCTTCCTGGTCCGGGGGGCGGGGAAGACGATCCTGGTCGAGACGGGAATCGGCGACCAATTGGGAGACGCGCGGAATGAGCTCTACGGCCTGGTCCGGGAGGAGGGGCTCACAGACGCCCTGGCCAGCGCGGGAGTGCGTCCCGAAGATGTCGACCTGGTGATCAACACCCATCTTCACTTTGACCATTGCGGGGGAAACACCCGGAGGGCTGAGGACGGGCGCGCGGCGCCGGTCTTTCCCCGGGCCGAATATGTCATCCAGAGAGGGGAGTGGGAGGACGCCCTCCATCCCAACGAGCGCGACAAGGGCAGCTC
>CAZFTV010000113.1:0-3814 GCA_964521765.1 uncultured Eubacteriales bacterium | reverse complement strand
CACCATCAGGCCGTTAAAATCGAGGGCGCGGGCCGGACGCTGCTCATCATGGGCGACATGGTTCCCACCTCCGCTCACGTCCGAACCTCCTATGTCATGAGCTACGACCTCTTTCCCCTGGAAACCATGCGCCAGAAGAAGAGATATTACGAAGAGGGGATAGTCGGCGGCTGGGTGTTCGGGTTCATGCACGACCCGGGACACTTCTTCGGCCGGGTGGAGAAGAAAGAGGGCAAATACGAGTTCCTGCCCTTTGTCAATGAGCCCACAGCCGGATAAACCGGTAGTGGTAGGTGTGAAAATAGACCCGGAGCAGGGTCAGGACGACGAGCAGAGCGCCGAGAGCGAGAGCCAGCCGGACGGGCGTTTTCTCGAAGAGTTTTCTCCAAGAAGGCTTCCTTTTATCCAGGGCAGCGGAGCCGGCTGCGGCCAGGAGGACGTAGGCCGGGAAGATGTACCGGTCGGCCTTGCGGTCGAAGAGCGAGAAAAAAAGGACGGTCAGTGCCGAGGACGCCAGCGCCAGCCGGAGGAATGTGTCGCGCATTAGGCCGCTCCGGTCCCGCAGCGAGCGCAGGGCGTAATAGGCCAGGATGATCACCCAGGGCGCGGCGAACCAGAGGGCGCGCGCCAGGTACCAGGCCAGGTTGTAGAGCTTCATCTCCGGACGAAATCCGGCTTCCACGGCTTTCCCTCCCTGGAAGCCTAGGTAAAAGCTAAGGAAACTCTCCCCGGTCGCGAAACGGTACAGGGCTTCAAAACCCAAGACGGCCGCCAGGGCAAGGATATGGCCGGCGGTGATCACCGATAGGACGCGCCGCGTGCGGAGAGCGATGGCCCACAGGGCCGTCGAGGACAGGGTCAAGACCAGGCTGCTTACGCCCTTGATGAACACGACCAGGAACAGGGAGGCAACAAAGAGAGCCGACCAGCGGAGGGATTCCTCGCAGCGGGACAAGCCGTAAAGACCAGCGACGACGGCCAGAGCCAGGGGAAGCTCATGATTGGCCCTCATCAGGTATTGAATGAAGACCGGGGTCAGGACAAAGGCGAAGACGGAGCCCCAGGCCGCAGACTGCCCGCCATAGATTCTCACCAGCCCATGAAGGGCAAGGAGAAGAAGGAGCATGTACAAGAAGTTCGCGCACAAAGGAGCGGAACGGCCGGGAACGCCCAGACGGATGAATACCGCCGGCAGCCAGAAAATTCCCGGCGGGTGGTCGCGGAAGACCCCGCTGTTCCCGCCGTGCCCCCACCACTCGGGCCGGATCCATTCGGCGAGGGGGCGGTGCGCCAGCTTTTGGGATATGCTGTGATAGGCCGAAGAGTCCGAGTCGCGATATTCGTAGGGAAATAAGACGGCTATGAGCGCCAGGAGAAAGAAGACGGTCAGAAAAATCAAGAGGACCGGAAGGATTTGCCGGGAGGCTGCGGTCGAGTTTTCGCTCCCGCGGGGCAAGGTCTTGGTTTTCAAGGCGGCGCGTATTGTAGTATGCCCGGTTCGGACTTAGCAAGCCGGCGACGGGGATGCTTCCATGGGGATGCGATATCGGAAAAAAAAATGATGAAATTTCTGGGCGAAGAGGCTATAATACGCCTTCTTTTAATTCATAATCGCAGTCCCCAAGGCAGGGAAGAGGAGGTCATGTTTCATGGAAAAGAGAGATGTTACGGTTGAAGAGTTGCTGGCCAAGGCCGAGCAGCCTTCCAAGGACGCCATGCGTCTTCACGCATTCTACCGGGGGAAGATCGGCGTTAACCTTAAATGCCGCATCCGGGACTTCAACGATTTCGCCATCTGGTACACGCCCGGCGTGGCCGCGGTCTGCAAGGCCATCCACCAGGACAAGGACAAAGCCTACGACTACACCAACAAGTGGAACTTCGTGGCGGTCATCTCCGACGGCTCGCGCGTCCTGGGCCTGGGCGACATAGGCCCCGAGGCGGGCCTCCCGGTCATGGAGGGCAAGGGGCTTCTGTACAAGTACCTGGGCGGCGTGGACGCCTTTCCCCTGTGCCTGAACGAAAAGGACCCGGACCGCTTCATAGACATCGTCAAGGCCCTGCAGCCGACGTTCGGTGGCGTCAATCTGGAGGATATCTCCCACCCCAAGTGCTTCAAGATCCTGGACACGCTGAGGGCAGAGTGCGAGATTCCCGTCTGGCATGACGACCAGCAGGGCACGGCTTGCGTCACCGTGGCCGGGCTGATCAACGCCCTGAAAATCGTCGGAAAGAAAATCGGCGACGTCCAGGTGGCCGTCGTCGGAGCGGGCGCGGCGGGCATCGCCATCTCCAGGTTGTTAATGGTCGCCGGAGTCACTCCGGGCAATATCCTGTCGGTCGACTCGAAGGGAATTCTCCATCGGGACCGCAGCGACCGGGTAATCCTGCAGCAGAACTTCAAGGAGAAGTGGGCTCTGTGCCTGGTGCAGAATGAGAAACAGGTCAAGGGGGATATTCCCGACGCCGTCAAGGGGGCCGACGTGTTGATCTCGGCCTCGAAGCAGGGGCCGGGAACGATCCGCAAAGACTGGATAAAAACCATGGCCAAGGATGCCGTCGTTTTCGCCTGTGCCAATCCCGTTCCCGAGATCTGGCCTTGGGAAGCCAAGGAGGCCGGGGCACGGATCGTCGCCACGGGACGGTCGGATTTTCCCAATCAAGTCAACAACTCTCTCGGGTTCCCGGGAATTTTTCGAGGCGCGCTCGATGTCCGGGCCAAAACGATCACCGACGAAATGTGCATCGAAGCGGCGAAGGAGCTGGCCAAGGTCGCCGAGGACAAGGGCATCCATGAGGAATATATCGTCCCCAACATGGATGAATGGGAGGTCTTTCCCAGGGAGGCCGTGGCCGTCGGCAGCAAGGCCATCGAGCAGGGTGTGGCCAGAATCAACATCCCGGCCGAGGAAAGATTCAAGATCGCAGAGAAGATCATTATGGAAACAAGGGCGCAGGTCCAGATGCTGATGAAAGAGAATTTCATCATCGACCCGGACATGAAATAGGGTTGCCTCAAGGCCGCAGACGGAGATTGCCGTTCGCAGCCTTTTTTTTGATTGGGCACAGCCGGCTGGAGCAAAAATCATTGCTATTGTATGGGACAGCGGGAATCCGTTGTCCAACGGATCAAATACCCAACAACAGAGGAAAAATATAACAAATTGACATATAACTATATTGTTCTCAATATTATAATTTAAATATAATATATTGTTGACAAATATACGCTCAATTATTATATTATAATTGATTAGCAGGAGGATCAGCATGCCTAAAATAATTGGAATCGATTTAGGAACCACGAATTCCGTGGTTTCCGTCATGGAGGGCGATAAAGCGACGGTCATCCCCAACGAAGAAGGGGGGCGGACGACTCCCTCGGTCGTGGCCTTTACGGCGAAAGGCGAGCGTCTTGTCGGCCAGGTGGCCAAGCGCCAGCGGGTGACGAACCCGGAGAATACGATTTATTCCATCAAGCGCTTCATGGGGCGGCGCTTTTCCGAAGTGCCCCAGGAGATCAAGCAGGTCCCCTTCAAGGTCACCCAGGCGTCCAACGGCGACGTCCGTGTCGAGGCCTTCGGCAAATCCTACGCTCCGCCCGAAATCTCGGCCGTCATCCTGCAGAAGCTGCGGAAGGCCGCGGAGGATTACCTGGGTGAAAAGGTGGAAAAGGCGGTCATCACCGTTCCCGCCTATTTCAACGACAGCCAGCGCAAAGCCACCAAGGACGCCGGCCAGATCGCGGGCCTGAACGTGGTGCGCATCATCAACGAGCCGACCGCGGCCGCACTGGCTTACGGCCTGGACAAGA
>CAZFTV010000112.1:0-6648 GCA_964521765.1 uncultured Eubacteriales bacterium | reverse complement strand
GGCCAGCAGGAGCCCAAAAAAACCTACGAGGCCGCCAGGGCCGAACCCGCCGCCCCGGTGATCGACGGCCGGTTCGACGACCCGGCCTGGTCGGCGGCCGCATGGGCGGGCGGCTTCGTGCAGCACCGGCCGGTCGAGCGCGAAAAACCCTCGGAAAACACGGAGTTCAAGATCCTCTACGACGACTCGAACCTCTACGTGGCCGTCCGCTGCTGGGATTCCCAGGCCGCGGCGATCGAGCGCCGCGTCACCCGCCGCGACAACGGCGAGGGCGATGTGGTCGAGATCACCCTGGACAGCCTGTTCGACCGCCTGACGTCTTTTTCCTTCGCCGTCAGCGCCGCAGGGGTCAAGGTGGACGCCCTGGCCAGGGATTCCCTCATGTCCCAGGGGCCGGACATGAGCTGGGACCCGATCTGGACGGTGAAGACCTCGACTGACGAGGAGGGCTGGAACGCGGAGATGAAAATCCCCTTCTCCCAGCTCCGCTTCGGCAGGAAAGAGAAACATGTCTGGGGAATGCAGGTCATGCGCTATCTTTTCCGCAAAGACGAGATCTCGCTCTGGCAGTTCATCCCGCGCAACACGCCGGGCTGGGCGGCTTTCTACGGCGAGCTCCGCGGCCTGCGGGACCTCAGGCCGCCCCGCCAGGTCGAGCTCCTTCCCTACGCCGTCGCCCGCCAGCAGCTCTTCAGGCCCGTTCCCGGAAATCCCTTCGCCACGGGCAGCCGCCGGGACCTGTTCGGGGGGCTGGACGGGAAAGTGGGCGTCACCTCCGACCTGACCCTGACCTTCACCCTGAACCCGGACTTCGGCCAGGTCGAGGCCGATCCCTCGGTCGTCAACCTGACCGCCTTCGAGACCTATTTCGAGGAGAAGCGGCCCTTTTTCATCGAGGGCCGGAACCTCTTCCATTTCCAGCTCACACCCGGGGGGAGCGATTTCGCGCTGGACAATCTTTTCTACTCGCGGCGCGTGGGCCGCAGCCCCCAGCATTATCCCGAAACGGACGCGGGCGTGTTCGTCGACCAGCCCGAGGCGACGTCCATCCTGGGAGCCTTCAAGCTGACGGGCAAGACGAAGAGCGGCCTGTCGATCGGCATCATGGAGAGCGTCACCGGCCGGGAAACGGCCGCTCTTTCGGGCCCGGGCCCGGGCATGGACGGCAAGGAAATCGTCGAGCCCTGGACGAGCTATTTCGGCGTCAGGCTTCAGCAGGATTTCCGGCAGGGGGCGACCACGCTGGGCGGCATGCTGACCGCGGTCAACCGCGACCCCCGGCGCGAAGACCATCTGAAATTCCTTCACGATTCGGCTTACACGGGCGGCCTGGATTTCACCCACAGCTGGAGCAACAGGAATTATTCCCTGAGCCTCAGCCTGGTCTTCAGCCGGGTGGCCGGCTCCCCCGAGGCGCTCGAACGGACGCAGGAATCCCCGGTTCACTATTTTCAGCGGCCGGACGCGAGCCATTTGGAGGTCGATCCCCGCAGGACCTCGCTCTCCGGGCACGGAGGCAGCTTCAACTTCGGCAAGACCGGCGGCGGGATGCTGAGCTTCCTGGTGGGCGCCAACTGGCGCTCGCCGGGGCTGGAGCTCAACGACATGGGCTTTCTCCGCCAGGCGGACAGGATCATGCAGTTCGTCTGGGCCGGGTTGAATTTCACCAACCCCTTCCTGATCTTTCGCAGCGCCAACCTCAGCGCCACCCAATGGCAGGGCTGGAATTTCAACGGCGAGGGGATCTTCAGCGGGGTCGAATTCACGGCCACGGGCCAGTTCAAGAACTTCTGGAACGGCGGGTTCGGCGTCGTCCGGGACGGCGAGTCGCTTCCCTCGAGCGACCTGCGGGGCGGGCCCTCGCTGCGCCACGACGCGGCCTGGACGGCGTGGGGCAACCTCGGGACCGATGCGCGCCGCAAGGTCCGCTTCAACCTGAACGGAATGCGCTTCGCCGGGGACAACGGCGAGAACCGCTCCGTCGGGGTGAACGCGGGCCTCACCATCCAGCCCAGCCGCTCATTCCAATTGTCGCTCAACCCCTTCTACGGCCGGGACGAGAGAGAGCTTCAATATGTCGCCACCCTGGCGCCGGCCGGCGGGACGCGGTACGTCTTCGCCGCCCTCGCCCAGCGGACGCTCGGCCTGACGGCCCGCTTCAGCTACAGCCTGACTCCCGACCTGTCCATCCAGTTCTACGGCATGCCGTTCATCTCCGCCGGCAGCTATGACCGCTTCAAGCACATCCTCGACTCCCGTTCGAGCGACTGGGACAACCGCTGCCACCTTTACGCGCCCGGAGAGATCTCCCTGGATGAGGGATCGGGCGGATATTTGGTCCGGGAGGAGGGGAGCGGCCTAGCCTACGGCTTCGGCAAGCCGGACTTCAATTTCCTCGAATTTCGGGCCAACCTCGTCCTCCGCTGGGAATACGTCCCCGGCTCGACGCTCTTCGTCGTCTGGTCCCAGGGCCGGATGGGCTTCTCCGGGGCGGGCGACTTCTTCTTCGGCCGCGACATGCGGAACCTTTTCGACATCCACCCCCACAACGTCTTCCTGGTGAAGTTTTCGTATTGTTTTCAGCTTTAGAGAAGTAAAAACGGGGTCGCGTCTACACTTTCCACTTTATTGAGGAGGCCGTACCATCGCTTCTTCAACACCCGAAACAATGGAGAATCATTTTCTCGTCATGTGCCGGGCTTCGGGCCTGCAATCTCCCTTCTCAGCGGCCTAGATATTTTTGCTTCCAGTACGGGTGGTCGCGGGAGCTGTTTCTGATGATGAACAGGAAGGCCGTGATGTCAAGGCCGTTAAAACCGAATGCGGCCATGCCCTCCGCGCTATCGGGAGTTGCATCGAATGAGCCGTACAAGCTGTCGTGCGTATAATGGAGGAGCATGGAGTCGTACTGTTCCACCCACGACTTGCCGCAAAATTTGTAATGCGTCAGCGCGTCTTCGTAATTGATCGCCCTGGTGGCGAATTTGCCCCGCATCTCCTCGCGCTCGCCGCGGCCGACGTCTATAGGCCCGACGATCATGTTGACGAGGTCCCCCAGCCCGCGTCTCTGCCCGCCTTCCATCAAGACCTTGGCGTTTGTGGCGCAGAACCCAAACCTAAAAGACATGACCACGTCCGGGTGCATCTTGGGAATGATGAGGCACCTGGCCAGGACTGAGTCGCTCCAGCTCTCAGTCCAGGAAATTTCTATCTTAGACGGGCGGCCGTTGCACTTGCGGTCCTTGGCGTAGCTGTAGCTGCTTCTCCAAGCCGCCGCCCGGACTTGAGCCAAATTCGTCCCCTCGAACTCCCCTCCGCTCTTTTCGACTAAATCGGCTATCTCTGGAAAAGCCTCGGCCTTGTCCATTTCCACAAAAGTGACCCACGCCCATTCCTCCGCTCCGTTCGGAATCATCAGGGCCTTGATCACGACATGCCAATAGACTTTTTCTTTCCCTTGAGTCATGGAGACACCGACCGCCAAAACCCCCATGAGGACGGCGAGTCCCAGGGCGAGCCTCTTTTTAACCGGCTTTATCGGTCGGCGCTTGTGGTCCTGGCCGGCTTGCATCATTTCACTTCCCTCCGTCTCGTGCTGGAGCATATTCTTCGTTCAGATAGTCTGTCAATACAAGGGGATGCCGATGCAATAAATGGGGACAGGTCACTCACTCTACAGGTGGTACAATGAATGGGGGCAGGTCACCGCAATCTCCGCGACTCCGTCTTCCATCGCTACTAGGCCTAGCCGTAATCAAATAAATCTCATCCGAAATGAACTTAAATCCAGGGATCAGACCACATTCTATCCCTCGGTATTCCTTTTCATCAAGCTTGTAATTCTGCAAAATTATCTGAGATGATGCTTCTCGAGCAATCCTATGCTTCCCTCGAAGGGAGGGACATATAAAGAAGTATCAGTCCATAACCCCATTTTCCTTTGAGTGATCTCCCACATCCGATCAGATAATTTTGGGGTGAAAATGTTGCTGAACCAACTTATCCACCATTTTAGCCATTTTACTTGCCAAGCCAGGTTATAATGTCTGTCCTCTTCTTCTAGAGCGATAACAATCAGCTGGGAGATCAATGAATAGCCTTTTTTTTTGCTCAAATCTGCATTTGCAAGATCACCTAAGGTTCTTGTAGCATTGCCTAACGAAATAATGCCATATTTTACAGATAGTAAATTAACCAAGGATTCAAAATGTCTTTTATATTTTCTTAGATGACGCCCCCTGCCCTTTCGGAGATGATGAAACTCTATGACTTCCCTCTCTAGTGCGTCTGTTCTAATATTAGATAGCTCAGTCTTGATATTTCTTAATAAGTCAGTTTCAATAATGTCCGCAAAAAGGGCTATTGGAGTAAAAATACTCAGGGGCGCTCTGTTTTGCCATCTTGGATCTAAATCGCCATAGTGTCTAATACAATAATCAATTAATATCTTACGCCCGTTTGTGTCATTAAAAAGATGTGAGGCAAAAAGAGAATTTTGGGAGATTAATCTATTCTTTTGTAAAACGCGAAAACCAACTTCATATTCCATGCTGTCAAAAACGACGCCCTTGAGCCTTTCCGCAATATATTGCGCTGAGACTAATTTTGTCGCTAGCCTTCGAACATAGCTTTTTGAATCATCGATGCTGAATTTTCCAGTTCCAATAGCCATGAGATGTTTTTCTGCAGCTTCTCGTTCATCAAGATAATCTCTTTCATCTTGTTCTCCAAGGAACCGAAGAATCTTTTTTTTCTCTTCTATGTAACCAAGATAATTGATGTACCCCCCCCTTACGTCATATTCATATATTTTTGGGGGAAGCAAAATATGACTTTCATATATCCGTTGAAGACTCCTATCAATAATGCTAGAAATATAAATATGTTGATAGTCAATTAAATAGATTACTCGGATTCTAACAAGAATGGTCAGGATAAAATACTTTAAGAAATCCATATCAGAACTTGCAGCCAACCGTCTATATCTGAAATAATCAGCTCGATCCATGTATATCTTGTGTTGGTTAGTAAGAATATTGAAGATTACATTGTCATTAAATAGCCAATTTGTTGATGCTTGAGGGGGGAGTATAATGTTCATGTGGGATAAATAATAGGGGTGCACATTCAACTTCGAAGCGCAACGACTCGGGTAAGGTGCAGGCGCCCGCTCGGGCCGTCGAAAGGATCGACGCCGGCAATGACTCCGCGCCGGTTTCGCACCGTGGCAAACATCCCAACGCGCGGAATCAGTGTTTTGGCCCCTTTATCCATTTTTTGTCTTATTCAATTTGACTAAAAGAAGATATAATCTTAATTCGCTCATTCATTTTAGATTCTTTCAACAACCTTTTGTAGAGAGAATGAAACATTACTGGGCTTGGCCGATAGAAGCATATTTCTTCGTATTCACTTAGCTTCTCGTCAAAATCACTTAATAGATCTTTGAACTCAGTTTCTGATACCTCATCCGGAGATTTCTCATACCAAGCGTGTTTTTCCTCCGGGAACCAGATGCCGTAAAGATCTGAAAATATCGCCCAATTCACTCCTTTGCTTTTGCATGCAGAAATGAAGGGCTGAATTCGGCGTTTTGATAAATAAAGGCGATCCGGCGTCACTTCGATTCCCTTGCCTTTTAAGCTATCGTCCTTCTTCCCCGAACAATACGTGATATATATTTTCATTGTTAGCAAATACGACCTGGTGACAGATAATAAAGCGTTTCAATGTCTTTGATAAATTCTTCAACATCTTCCCAGGTGAATTGTTGAACGCCGGGGACAATTTTATTTCTAATTCTTTTCGTCTCATATAAAAGGCTTTTATTCCTAAACGTGCTCCAGTATTGCGCTTGTTCGCACAATGCCTTAATCATGTCGCTTCTTTTAAATGGCCGTTCTTCAATATAGATTCCGTATTTCCGGCATTCCTCATCCAAGAACTTCTCAAAAGCTTTCGAAGCCCATAGTCCGGCTGTAATATGGTCCTTGCGCTTAATGTATTCACGAGCAACTTTTAGAGGGTTGGAGGACAGGTAGAGAATTATTTCTTCGGCGGTCAAATTCCCTGGAAGTTTCTTGGCAATTATCTTTTTCAATTCGTCTGCATACTTCCCTTTGAGGTGAAATATCGCCCAAATGATCTGATCCACCTCTGAAGTCTTTTTGACGCCAAAGCTGTCCTTCAGAATGCGCATTTCTTTGACTAAGTTCAAATAGTCTTCAACTTCATTGCCTCCACGCTCTATCCTGAGAATCTGCAATAATGGACAGGAATATATGGCATATGAATCCGGACGTGCGAACCGGAGTACGATTGACGTCAACGAGATATTCTTAAATATATCATTTAAGCTGCGGATAATTTTCACCTCGTCAATCGGGAGATTCTTTAACCAACCTTCAGTTTTTGGTAGTTTATGCTCTATCTGATTTCTCGCCGGCCACATCCAATACCTGGAAAAGGGCCAATATCCTGGGTCAGCGATGACCTCCAGGTCTTCATAGGTCAAGAGCTCGTTGATGGTAAAACAATCATGCACTTCGGCGATGTCAATCTGCTCACGAGGATCGGTGATTCCCGCCTCTTTATAAACTGCCTTGGCAGTATCCATGTGGCTTCCTCCTCCAAGTCCGACTATACAGT
>CAZFTV010000111.1:925-6671 GCA_964521765.1 uncultured Eubacteriales bacterium | reverse complement strand
CGAGGACACGATCCTCTTCCCCTCCTGCATGGACGCCAATGCCGGCGTGTTCGAGGCCGTCCTCACAGACAAGGACGTCATGATCGCCGACCGCCTGGTCCACGCCTCGATCATCGACGGCATGCGCCTGTGCAAGGCCATGCAGGACACCTACAAGCACTCGGACATGGAGCATCTCGAGGAGAAGCTCAAGCTCCACCAGGACAAGCGCCTGCGGATGATCATCACCGACGGCGTGTTCTCCATGGACGGCGATACGGCCCGGATGGACGAGATCGTCCGCCTGGCGGAAGCCTACGACGCCATGGTCTTCGTCGACGACTCCCACGGCTCGGGATACGTCGGCCGCACCGGACGCGGCGTCCACGAGAAATTCGGGGTCATGGGCAAGATCGACATCATCACCACGACCTTCGGCAAAGCCCTGGGGGGCGCGAGCGGCGGCTGCGTCAGCGGCCGGCGGGAGATCGTGGAGATGTGCCGGCAGAGGGCCAGGCCCTACCTTTTCTCCAACACCATCGCCCCGGTCATCGTCTCGGGCGTGCTCCGCGTGCTCGACCTGCTCATGCAGAGCACCGAGCGCCGCGACAAGCTCGAGCGCAACACGGAGTCCTGGCGCAAGGGCCTCAAGGAAGCCGGGTTCATCCTCAAGGAGGGCGACACTTCGATCGTGCCGGTCATGCTCTTCAACGCCAAGTTGTCCCAGGACGTCTCCCGCGATCTTTACCAGGAGGGCGTCTACGCCATGGGGTTTTTCTTCCCCGTGGTGCCCAAGGGCCAGGCCCGTATCCGGACCCAGGTCTCGGCCGGACACGAAATCCACCACCTGGAAAAGGCCCTCGACGCCTTCCGCAAGGTGGGTCAAAAGCACGACATCCTGGGCAGGACCAAGGACGAGATCGTCCAGAAATACGGCCTTTAATTCGCCGCGGGTTGAACCTCATTTTCAATCCAAAATCGCTGACAGGATTCTCTCTGCCTTGACTGGGAGCCAAAAATAAGAACGGGGGTCGCGTCTACACTTTCCACTTCCTGGCTTCGACTCGATAACTTCACGCTATCCCATAATAATTCGTTGATAGCCAATTCCCACGTCCGGGGTGTCAACGATCGTCGGGGAAGGGCGCTGGCGCTGAAGTGGAAAGTGTAGACGCGACCCCGTCTTCTATTTCGATGCTTTCTCCCCCTCGACCACCACCTGGCTGTAATCGGCCACCTGGAGGAGGAGGCGGCTGACGGCCTGAAGCATGCCCAGCCTGTTCTGGCGGAGCTTCTTCTCCTCGGCCATGACCAGCACCTTGTCGAAAAAGGCGTTGAGCGCGGGCTGAAGCCGGAAGACCATCTTCTGCGCCTGGAGGAATTCGCCCCGGGCGCACATGGACGCCGCGTTGTCCTTGACCAGGCCGTATATCGACCAGAGCTCTTTCTCTTCCCTGTCCGTCATCAGGCCGGCGTTGACTCGGCATTCCGGCTGCCCCCGGAGGATGTTGTTGACCCGTTTGGCCATGAGGATGAAGGGCTCGAATTGGGTGCTCGAGCGGAGCTCGGACAGGGCTAGAAGACGCCGGCGGGCGAAAAGAATATTATCGATTCCGGCGCCGAGCGCGGCGTTGATCAAATCGTAGCCATGGCCCTCCCGCTCGAAAATGAAACGCAGGCGGCCGCGGAAAAAATCCAGGACCGAAACCTTGACCTCCGGAGCGGGCCGGGCCAGCTTCGGGCCGAAGCCGGCTACCGCCTTGTCCACCAGCCGCTCGAGGGAAATTTCCCATTTCCTGTCCAGGACGACCTTGCACACGCCGTGGGCGTTGCGGCGCAGCCCGAACGGGTCGCTCGAACCCGTGCTTTGGATGCCCAGCCCCATGACGCCCGCGATCGAGTCCAGCTTGTCGGCCAGGCTGAGGACCGCGCCCAGCGGAGAAGACGGGGAAGCGTCCTCGAGGCTCATCGGCTGGTAATGCTCGTAGATCGCCCGGGCCGCCTCGGCGCTCAAACCCTGCTCCCGGGCCAGAAGCCCTCCCATCCGTCCCTGGAGGGAAGAGAATTCGCGGACCATATCCGTGAGCAGGTCGGCCTTGCACAGCTCCGCGGCCAGCGCCGCGTCTTTTTTTATCCGTCCGGCTTCAACCTTGTCGCAGAGATAAGAGACGAGTTTCTTCAACCGCAGGGCTTTATCCGCATAGCTCCCCAGCTTTTCCTGGAAGACGACCCGCGCCAGCCCCTCAGCCCTGTCCTGGAGTGGGATTTTGACATCGGCTTGCCAGAAGAAATCGGCGTCTTTGAGCCTGGCCTTCAGGACCCGTTCGTTGCCCCTCAAAACATGGCCTTGGCCGTCCTGCTTGATGTCGGCTACGCCGATGAAGCGCGCCAGCTGGCGGCCGTCCTTGACGACTGAAAAAAGGCGCTGGCCTTCCCGCATGGCCGTGCTCAGGATTTCCAGGGGAAGGCGCAGGTATTCCTCGTCGAAAAAGCCGAGAAAAACATGGGGTTGTTCGACATCGTAAACGAGTTTTTCCAGCAGCTCGGCATCGGGATGGACCCGGGATCTCAACGGTTCGAGGAGCCGGCGCATTCCCTCCTCGATCATGGCCCGTCGCGCCCCGGGCTCGATGACCACCGCCGCCGCGCGGAGGCTGTCCCGGTAGTCCTCGAAGCTCCCGGGGAATATCCTGCGCTCGGGAAAAAAGATTTTGTGTCCCCAGGTAAAGTCCGAAGACGCCAGCCCGCAGGCCTTGAAGGAGACCGGCCGCCCGTCGACCAGACAGAGGAGGTTCACAACCGGGCGCGAAAACCGGCAGGGGTTGTCCGCCCAGCGCATCATCTTGGGAAAACTGAGTCCCGAGATGACCCGGGACAGGACATCGGGCAGGATGTCCGAGGCCGGACGGCCTTCCTCGGTTTTGGCGAACCCGACATAAGCCCCCCGCTCGGTCTCATAGATTTCGAGCCGGGAAAGATCCACGCCCCTGGACTTGGTGAAGCCCAGGGCCGCCGGCGTGGGAGTCCCGTCCGCTTTGAAGGCCGCCGACCGCGGCGGGCCGATCACCTTTTCCACGCGGTCCGGTTGGCGGGCGGCGACCGCGGCCTTGGCGACGAGCCGGCGGCAGGTGCCGAACACTTCCACGCTTCCCTCGGGGAGAAGGCCGGCGGCCTGAAGCTCGGAGGCGAGCGCCGTTTGAAGCTGTTCCAAACCGGCGCGGACGTGCGAGGCGGGCAGTTCCTCGGTCATGATCTCGAGCAGGAAATCGCTCATGGCAGGGCTGCTTCCCCGTCCCCATCGGGGCGGCCGACGTATTTTCGGGCTACCTGGATGACCAGCGCCCGGATCTCGGAGATGAGCTTGACCCGCTCCGTAACGCTGATCGCGCCGCGCGCGTCCAGGAGGTTGAAGAGGTGGGAGCACTTCAGGCACATATCGTAGGCCGGCAGGAGGAGGTCCCGTTTGATGAGCCGGGCCGCTTCCCGGGAGAAAAGCCCGAACTGCTGCTGCAGTCCCTTGACTCCGGCCTGCTCGAAGTTAAAAGCCGAGAACTCCCTCTCCTCGCGGTGCCGCAGATCGCGGTAGGAGACGTCCGCCGACCAGCACAGGTCGTAGATGTCGTCCTTCTCCTCCAAAAACATCTCCAGGCGCTCCAGGCCGTAGGTGATCTCCGCGGGCACGGAGACGAGGTCGATGCCGCCGGCCTGCTGAAAATATGTGAACTGGGAAATCTCCAGGCCGTCGAGCATGACCTGCCAGCCGACGCCCCATGCGCCGATCGTGGGCGACTCCCAGTTGTCCTCATCGAAGCGGAGGTCATGGTCCTCGAGCCGGATTCCGAGGCCGGCCAGGCTGTCGAGATACATCCGCTGGATGTCGGACGGCGAGGGCTTGATGATGACCTGGTACTGGTGGTGCTTCTGCACCCGGTGAGGGTTGTCCCCGTAGCGGCCGTCGGCCGGACGGCGGGCGGGCTGGACATAGGCCGCCCGCCAGGGCCTCTTGTCCAGGACGCGAAAGAACGTGTCGGGAGTCATCGTCCCCGCGCCGACTTCGACGTCGTAAGGCTGGGCCAGGTAGCAGCCGCGGTCCGCCCAGAATTTCTGGAGACTCATGATCAGGTCTTGGAGCGTCATGTCCGCCTCGTCATCCTCCCTTTCCGGCCCGCTCCCCTGCGGCCTCAGCCCGCGGAGGGCTCCTTCAGGTCGCGGGTCCATCTCAGCACCGGGTTGCGCGCCGCCGCGGTTTCGTTCAGGCGCCGGACATAGGACACGTGCGGCGCGGACTTGAGGATCTCCGGATTTTCCTCGGCCTCCCGGGCGATGGCCTTCATGGCCTCGATGAAGATGTCCAGCTCCCGCCGCGGCTCGGTCTCGGTCGGCTCGATCATCAACGCTCCGGGCACGATCAGGGGGAAGGACATGGTCGGTGGATGGACTCCGTAATCGATCAGCCTCTTGGCGATATCCAGGTTCGTGACGCCGTGCTCCTTCTGAAGCTTGTCGGAGAAGACGCATTCATGGAGCGTGGGAGTCTGGTATTTGAGGTGATAAATTCCCTCCAGGCTCCTGCGGATGTAGTTGGCGTTGAGCACCGCGACCTCGGACATCTCGCGCAGCCCCTCGGCCCCCAGGGTGAGGATGTAGGCCAGAGCCTTGACCACGACTAAAAAATTGCCATAAAAGCTCCGGACCCGGCCGATGCTCCTTGGCAGGTCCTCGACCAGGATGAGACGGCCGTCCCGCCTGGCGACAACCGGTCCCGGCAGGTAGGGCGCGAGCTCTTCCCTGACGCCCACGGGTCCAGCGCCCGGCCCTCCCCCGCCGTGCGGGGTGGAAAAGGTTTTGTGCAGGTTCAGGTGGATGACGTCCACCTCCATGTCGCCCGGCCGGCAGATGCCGCATAGGGCGTTCATGTTGGCTCCATCCATGTAGAGGAACCCGCCCCGGGAATGAACGAGACCGGCGATTTTCTTGATGTCCGTCTCGAACACCCCCAGGGTGTTGGGGTTGGTCAGCATCAGGGCCGCCACTTCGGGGGTCATGGCCCGGTCGAGGTCGGCCAGGTCGACCCGGCCTGAGCCGTCCGACTTGATCTCCTGGACCCCGTAGCCGCAGAGGTGAGCGCTCGAGGGGTTGGTGCCGTGGGCCGAATCAGGGATGAGGACGATCCGTCGCGGGTCGCCCCGGTCGGTCAACCGGGCGCGGATGAGCATCATGCCCACGAGCTCCCCCTGGGCGCCGGCCGCGGGTTGGAGGGTGAAAGCATCCATCCCCGTGATCTCGCACAGGAGCTCCTCTGTCCGCTTGACGGCTTCCAGGCAACCCTGGATGTATTCCTCGGGCGCCAGGGGATGGACCGCTGAGAAGCCGGGGAGCGCCGCCGCTCGCTCGTTGACCCTGGGGTTGTATTTCATCGTGCACGATCCCAGCGGATAGAACCCGAGGTCCACGGCGTAATTCAGCTGCGACAGGCGGGTAAAGTGCCGGACGACCTCGACTTCCGAGACATGGGGAAACCCCTCGATTTCCTCGCGGAGAGGATATCCCTCCAGGCTGTCTTTGCGCCTAGGGATGTCGAGCTTCGGCAGGCGGAAAGCCCGCTTGCCCTTTTCGCTTACCTCGAAGATGAGCGGCTCGCGGTTCATCGGAGCGCCTCCCGGAGCGAAGAGGCCAGGCGGTCGATATCCTCCTTCGTGTGCATCTCGGTCACGCTCACTAGGACGCAATCTTTGAGCTCGGGGAAATCCCTTCCCAGCTCGACTCC
>CAZFTV010000111.1:0-896 GCA_964521765.1 uncultured Eubacteriales bacterium | reverse complement strand
TTTCGTCCACGGCGGCCCAGCTTGCGGGCAGTTGGAGGACGAACTCATTGAAAACACGGCCGCTGAACCGGGGCTCGACTCCCGGAACCTCCGCCAGTGTCTCCAGAGCATAGCGGGCCTTGTGGATGTTCCGGCCGGCAAGCTCCCTCAGCCCGTCGTGTCCCATCGTCTCCAGGAAGATCGTCGCCCTCAGGGCGCACCAGGCCTGGTTGGTGCAGATGTTGGACGTCGCCTTTTCGCGCCGGATGTGCTGCTCCCGCGTCGAAAGGGTCAACACGAAACCCCTCCGGCCTTCCAGGTCTACGGTCAAGCCCGAGATCCGGCCGGGGAGCTGGCGCAGGAAATCGCGGCCGCAGCCCATGAAACCCAGATAGGGTCCCCCGAAGCCGAGCGGCAGTCCGAACGACTGCCCTTCGCCGGTGACGATGTCGGCTCCCAGCCGGCCCGGCGCTTCAAGGATTCCGAGCGAGACGGCCTCAGCCACTACGGCCACGGCCAGGGCCCGCCGGCCGTGGGCCAGGTCGGCCGCGGCTTTGAAGTCCTCCACAACGCCGAAATAATTCGGGATCTGGCAGAGGACGGCCGCCGTCCGGTCGTCTAGCTTGGACTCGAGGTCCCGAAGGTCCAGTCCCCCGCCGGCGCCGTAGGCCACCTCGACGAGCTCAAGGTTCGTGTTCCGCGTGTAAGTCTCGATCGTGCGCCGGTAGTGAGGATGGAGGGAGCGGGGCAGGAGGAGCCGTGTCCTGCCGTTCAGGCGGTTGGCCATGAGCGTCGCCTCGGCCGCCGCCGAAGCGCCGTCGTAGAGCGAGGCGTTGGCGATGTCCATGCCCGTCAGCTGGCAGATGAGCGTCTGAAACTCGAAGATGACCTGGAGCGTGCCCTGGCTGACCTCGGGC
>CAZFTV010000110.1:2185-6805 GCA_964521765.1 uncultured Eubacteriales bacterium | reverse complement strand
GACGCCAAGCTCATGGCCTCCATCAAGGAGCTCGAAGCCCGCGGGGAAAAGCGAAAAGTCCTCAAGACCTGGGCCCGACGTTCGACGATCATCCCGGAAATGGTGGGCTTGACCATCGCCGTGCACAACGGGCGGAAGTTCATCCCCGTATTCGTCACGGAAAACATGGTCGGGCACAAGCTGGGCGAATTCTCCCCGACGCGAACGTTTAAAGGCCACACCTCCAAGGCGGCTAAAGCGGTGAAGGTGGTGAAGTGACATGAACCAGCCAACTTATGTGGCCCAGGCGACGAGCCGGTTCATCCGCATATCGCCCCAGAAGTGCCGGCTGGTGGCCGACCTTATTCGGAAGCGGTTCGTGGGTGAGGCGCTGACCATTCTGCGGTTTTCGAAGAAAAAAAAGGCCAGCGGCCTCGTGGAAAAAGTCCTCCGCTCGGCCATCGCCAACGCGCAGCAGAAGGAGCCCAACCTGAACGTGGACGACCTGGTCGTAGCCCGCATCCAGGTCGACGGCGGCCCCGTGGCCAAGCGCATCCGGCCGGCCCCCATGGGCCGCGCCTACCGGGTCGTGAAGCGGACCAGCCATATCCACATCTATCTGGAAGAGAAAAAAGGGAGATAAACAGTGGGACAGAAGACGCATCCGCACGGTTTCCGACTGGGTTTCAACAAACAGTGGAGCTCCCGCTGGTTCAGCACGGGCGCCGAGTACAGCCGCCTCATCCATGAAGACCTGCGCATGAAGCGGGAGATCAAGAAGAAGTACCGCCATGCCGGGATCGCCGAGGTGATCATTGAGAGGGTGGGGCCCAAAATCCGGACGATTATTCATACAGCCCGGCCGGGCATCATCATCGGCCGGGGCGGCAAAGAGATCGAGAGCCTGAAGGCTTACCTGGAGGGCATCGCCAAAAAGGAAGTCTACGTGGACATCCGGGAAGTCGACAAGCCCGAGCTGTGCTCCCTGCTCGTCGGAGAGGGCATCGGCGTCCAGCTTGAGAAGCGGATCGCCTACCGGCGGGCCATGCGCAGAGCCGTGGAGATCGCGCTCAAGATGGGGGCCAAGGGCATCAAGGTCATGTGCTCGGGCCGGCTGGGCGGCGTCGAGATCGCGCGCTCGGAATGGTACCTGCGCGGACGGCTGCCCCTCCAGACGCTGAAAGCGGACATCGACTACGGTTTCACCGAGGCTTTCACCACCTACGGCCAGATCGGCATCAAGGTCTGGATCTACAAAGGCGATATAGAAAAGCCGAAGATGGTCTCGCACCTCACCGAAATCGAGGAGATTTGACGATGCTTATGCCCAAGAAGGTCAAGTTCCGGAAGCAGCAGCGCGGCCGGATGAGGGGCAAGGCCCGGCGAGGGTCGTCACTGGCCTTCGGGGAGTTCGGTCTGCAGGCCATGGAGCCCTGCTGGCTGACCTCGCGCCAGATCGAGGCCGGCCGCATCACCATCAGCCGTTACATCAAGCGGCACGGCAAGGTCTGGCTGCGGACTTTCCCCTGGAAACCCGTGACCAAGAAGCCCACCGAGGTGCGCATGGGAAAGGGCAAGGGCGACCCCGAGTTTTGGGTCGATGTCGTCAGGCCGGGCAAGATCCTCTACGAACTCGAGGGCGTTCCGGAAGACATCGCCCGGGAAGCGATGCGCCTCGTGTCCCACAAGCTGCCCATCAAGACCCGGTTCATCTCCCGTGAAAGCCGAGAAATCCGATGAAGACGAGCGACCTGAGAGAGTTGTCGGCGGAAGAGCTCGGGGCCAAGAAGAACGAGCTCAAGGACCAGCTGTTCAAGCTTCGTTTCCAGAACGCCCAGAGTCAGCTCGAGAACGCCGCCAGCCTGAAGAACGTCCGCCGGGACATCGCCCGCATCGAGACGGTCCTGAAGGAAATGGAAAAAGAGACGGAGTAGCCCATGGACAAGCCCGCGCAGACGCGCAAGACGAGCAAGATCGGGGTCGTCATAGGAAAAAAGATGAAAAAAACGGTGACGGTCCTGGTGACGAGGCAGATCCGACATCCTCTCTATAAGAAGATCGTCCGCACCCGGAAGACCTTCCTGGCCCATGATGAGCACGAGAAGTGCAAGCTGGGCGACGTCGTCCGGATCCTGGAGACGAGGCCGATCAGCAAGAGGAAAAAATGGCGGGGGACGAAGATCCTGGGGCTCGCCCCGGCCGCCATTCCCGGCGAGGCTGAAAACGGCGCGGAGGTGAAACGGCCATGATCCAGATGCGCACCATGCTCAAAGTGGCGGACAATTCCGGCGCGCGCCGGATCCAGTGCATCACGCCCATCGGCGGCGGCGTGGGGCTTCAGGCCAGCATCGGAGACGTGATCTCGGCCACGGTCAAGGAAGCCGAGCCGGAGAGCAAGATCCCCAAGGGCAAGGTCATCCGGGCGGTCGTCGTCCGGACCAGGAAGGAAGTCCGCCGCAAGGACGGCTCCTTCATTCGGTTCGACGAGAACGCGGCGGTGGTCATCGACAAAGCGAACGAGCCTGTCGGGACCCGCGTCTTCGGGCCCGTGGGACGCGAGCTTCGGGAGCGCAAGTTCATGAAAATCATCTCCCTGGCGCCGGAGGTTCTGTGATGAAGTCGATCGACCTGAGGAAGAACGACATGGTCGTGGTCAAGACCGGCAAGGACAAGGGCAAAATAGGGAAGGTCCTCAAGGTCCTGCCCGAGAAGGGGCGGATCATCGTCGAAAAAGCCCACTTCGTCAAGGAGTTCATCCGGCCCGACAGGAGCAAGAACATTCAGGGCGGCATCATGGAGAAGGAGGCTCCCTTCGAAGCCTCCAACGTCATGCTCTACTGCGCGGAATGCGGCCGGGGAGTCCGCTTCCGGCATAAAAGGCTGCAGGACCGGACCAAGGTCCGGGTCTGCGCCAAGTGCGACGGCCCCCTGGAGAAAGCCAAGTGAGGAGCAGGCCATGAGTCGTTTGAGCGACCGCTACCAGAAGGACATCCTGCCCGCTCTGCAGCGGGAGTTCAAGATCACGAGCCCCATGGCCGTTCCCCGCCTGAAGAAGATCGTGGTCAACATCGGCGTCGGCGAGGCCATCCAGAACATCAAGATTCTTGATGCGGCCAAGACGGAGCTGAGCCTCATCACCGGACAATGGCCGGCCGTGGGGCGGGCCAAGAAATCCATATCCGCCTTCAAGCTGCGCCAGGGGCAGCCCATCGCCTGCTACGTCACCCTGCGACAGAGGAGGATGTACGAATTTTTCGACCGCCTGGTCAACATCGTCCTCCCCCGGGTGAGGGATTTCCGCGGGGTCTCGCCGCGGTCCTTCGACGGCCGGGGCAATTACACCCTCAGCCTCAAGGAGCAGCTTGTTTTCCCCGAGATCGATTACACCAAGGTGGACAAGGCCCGGGGGATGAACATCACCATCGTCACCTCGGCCCGGAGCGACAGCCAGGCCTTCGCCCTGTTGAAACATCTGGGGATGCCTTTTCAAGAGTCCTGATTAAGGAAGGTTGCCGTGTCAAAAATATCGTCCATGGTCAAGTTTGAGAGGAAGCCCAAGTTCGCCGTCCGGCACAAGCGCCGCTGTCTGATCTGCGGCCGTCCCAAGGCCACCTACCGCAAGTTCAAGATGTGCCGGCTATGCTTGCGTGAGCTGGCCCTGAGGGGCGAGATCCCGGGCTTGGTCAAGGCCTCCTGGTAGAGAGGAAAGGAAACGGTCATGAGCCAGACAGACCCCATCGCCGATATGCTGACCAGGATCCGCAACGCCGTCCTGGCCCGGAAGAAAGACGTCGAAATCCCGTCTTCACGGATCAAAGTCGACATCGCCCGGATCCTCAAGGAGGAAGGCTACATCAAGAGCTTCAAGGTCGTGGAAAACAAGAAGCAGGGCATCCTGACCATCGGCCTCAAGTCGGGAGAGGGAAGCGTGAACGCCATCTCCGGCCTGCGGAGAGTGAGCCGGCCCGGCTGCCGCATCTACTGCACCAAGGGCGACGTGCCCAAAGCCATGGATGGCCTGGGGATCACGCTCATCTCGACGTCCCGGGGGATCATCACCGGCAAGAAGTGCGAGGAGCTCGGCATCGGGGGAGAGGTTCTCTGCCACATCTGGTGAGGGCCGAGGACGGAGGAGAAAGGACATGTCACGCGTCGGCAAACAGGCCATTGTTGTTCCCCCGGGGGTCAAGGTGGATATCCTGCCCGGGAAGCTCGCGTTCGCGGGACCCAAGGGGAAGCTCGACACACCCCTCTCTCCCGGCATCAGCGCCCGCCTGGAGGAAGGCCGGCTCGTTCTCAGCCGCGAGAACGACAGCCCGTCGCTCCGCGCCGCCCACGGTCTGGCGCGCAGCCTGGCCTGGAACGCCGCGGTCGGGGTCTCGACGGGTTTTTCCAAGCAGTTGGAGATCGTGGGCGTGGGCTACAGGGCCAAGCTGGAAAAGGACAAGCTGGAGTTGAGCCTGGGCTTCTCCAGGCCGGTCGTCTACCCGGTGCCCAAGGATGTTGAGATTGTCGTGGAGAAGCCGACGGTCATCCTGGTCAAGGGCATCGACCGCCAGAGGGTCGGCCAGGTCGCGCAGGAGATCAAGAATTTCCGGCGGCCGGACCCCTACAAACAGAAGGGCGTGAGGCACGCCGGCG
>CAZFTV010000110.1:0-2125 GCA_964521765.1 uncultured Eubacteriales bacterium | reverse complement strand
CAAAAAGCAGAAGGAACAGCGTATCCGGAAACGTCTCCGTATGAAAATACGGGGCACGGCCGAGCGGCCCAGGGTGCATGTTTTCAAGAGCAACAGGTATGTGTATGTCCAGGCCGTGGACGATACCGGGAGACGGATCCTGGCCGCGGCGACGACCCTCGAAACAGCCTTCAGGGAGAAGAATCCCAAGACCAAGAGCAAAGACGCCTGCCGCGAGTTGGGGACCCTTCTGGCCGAGCGGCTCAAGTCGAAGCAGGTCGATAAAGTGGTTTTTGACCGCGGCGTGTCTCCCTACCATGGGCGAATCAAGGTCCTGGCCGAGGCCATGCGCCAGGCGGGACTTGTGTTTTAAGGCTGCCGCAAACGGAGCGCAAGGAGGAAAAGGGTGGTTAGAGATTTCAGAAAGAGAGGCGAGTCCGATGAGCGCGAGTCCGAGTTCAAGGACCAGGTCATATCTATTCGCCGCGTGACGAAGGTCGTCAAGGGCGGCAAAAATTTAAGTTTCTCCGTTCTGGCGGCGGTGGGAAATGAAAAAGGCATGGTGGGGATCGGCAAGGGAAAGGCGCGCGAGGTGCCTCAGGCCATCGCCAAGGCCGTAGAAGCCGCCAAGAAGAGCCTGGTGCCCATCACCCTGGCTGAAACAACCATCCCCCATATCGTCCAGGGGCGGCATGGAGCGGGCCTGGTCGTCTTGCGCCCCGCCTCGAAAGGCACGGGGGTCATCGCCGGGGGAGCGGTGCGGGTCATCATGGAGCTGGCGGGAATCAAGGACATCCTGACCAAGTCTCTCCGCTCCAACAACCCCGTCACCGTGGCCCACGCCACGATGCGGGCCCTGAAGAACATCATGAACCCTGACCAGGTGGCCAAGGTTCGAAACAAGACAAGGGAAACGATATGGCAGTGAAAGCGAAGTCGAGCACGTCGGGGACGGAAACGGACCGTCGGCTGAAGATCACGCTCGTCCGGAGCACGATTCATCGTCCCGCCGGACAGCGGGAAGTCGTCAGGGGGCTGGGGCTGAGAAAGCTGAATTCCCAGGTCCTGCGGCCGGATCGTCCCGAGATTCGAGGGATGATCCGCAAGGTCTGCCATCTGGTTAAAGTGGAAACCGTGGAGTCGAAATGAAGCTCAACAGCCTGAAGCCGGCAAAGGGTTCCCGGAAAGCGGGGAGGCGAGTGGGTCGGGGACCGGGGTCGGGGAGGGGAAAGACCTCGGGCCGGGGCCACAAGGGGCAGCGGTCCAATGCGGGGTTTTCCCAGAAGCGGGGATTCGAGGGCGGGCAGATGCCCCTGCACCGGAGGATTCCCAAGCGCGGGTTCACCAATGTTTTTCGCAGGGAATACTCGGAGGTCAACCTCGACCGTCTGGAGAGGATCGACAAGCCGGAGATCGGCCTCCAGGACTTGATCGAGGCCGGCCTGGGCAAGAAAAACACGGCGGGCGTCAAGGTCCTGGGCCGGGGCAAGATCTCCTCGGCCAAGACCGTCACCGCCCATAAATTCTCCCAGTCCGCACAGAAGAAAATCGAGGAGGCCGGCGGCAAGGCCGTCCTCGTGGGAAGGACCTAATGCTCGACAGCATCCGAAATATCTTCAGCATCCCCGACCTGAGGAGGCGGGTCATTTTCACCCTTCTTCTTCTGGCCGTCTACCGCCTCGGCGCCCAGATCCCGAACCCGGGAATCAACCCCGACGCCCTGGAAACCCTGTGGAACAGCCAGGCCAAGGGTTCCATCCTGGGGTTCGTGGACCTCTTCTCCGGACGAAACATGTCCCGTCTGACGGTTTTCGCCCTGGGCATCATGCCTTACATCAGCGCCTCGATCATCCTTCAGCTGCTGCAGGTCGTATGGCCGTACCTGGAGCGGCTGTCCAAGGAGGGGGAGCTGGGGCGCAAGAAAATCACGCAATACACCCGCTACGGTACGCTGATCATCTGCATCATCCAGTCCCTGGCGATATCGTTTTTTCTGCAGACCCTGAAGAGCCCGGGCGGGGAGATCGTCCGCCGCGGGGTCAAGTTCTTCGTCGACCCGGGAACGCCCATCGTCTCCAACCCCGGACTGTGGTTTCAGCTGATGACCATCCTGACCCTGACCACGGGCACGGTCTTCATCATGTGG
>CAZFTV010000109.1:0-6808 GCA_964521765.1 uncultured Eubacteriales bacterium | reverse complement strand
AATTCGTGATGGCCGGTCTGAGCTCGTAGCCGATGAAAAACAGCCCCAGGACGGCCAGGGACAGAAGCAGCGCCCCTCCCGCAAGCCGTGCATCGCCCTTGTGCTTGGAGCGCAGCGCCAGCCAAAGGTCCAGGCCGATTATCATCGGCGTCACGAAGCCCATGAACATGCCGAACCCGGTGAAAGTCGTCAAGAATGTCAGGGCCAGTACCGAAGCATAGCGCGCCGGCCGGCTCTCAATCGTCCAGCTCAAGCACACGAGCATTACGAGAAAAAAGGGCATCACCCCATGGGACAAGTTGGGCGTATTGGCGAACACCTCCCACTGCTGGGGAGAAAGGATGATAAGGGGCAGCGCGACGTCGTGCCAGGCCAACCGGCCGTAAAGGCGCCGCTTCAGCCACAGCGCCGCCCCCGCGGCCAGGACCATGACCGTGCTGCCCAGGAAACACAGCGCCCTCTGGTTCCAGTCCGTCGCGTCGTTCACCGCCGCCGTCAGGAGAAAGCCGATCCCCTGTCGGTGCGGACCGTGCTGACAGGCAAACAATTCCCACGGCGAATGCGGCCGAAACAGCGCGTTGTAATAATCCCACTGGTCGAAAAACGGGACGTCGACCGAATACCGGTCCGTGAGGACGACCAGCCTCCCCCCCTGCGCCCCGGCCGCCGCGACGGCAAGGACCGCCAGCGTTCGGACCGCCCAGGCGCGCGCATTGGACTTCATCGTTCCGCCTCTTCTCGTATGGCCTTCTGATAAATCAATATGTTCGGCCCCGGCCGGGAGATGTCCTTGAACCCGCTGAACGGCAGGTAGAAGGCGTCCTGCGGCAGGGCGTAGCGCAAGAAAACGGTCCGGCCCCGCCCGGCCAAGAGTATATATACGAGCGGGAACGCCCAAAGAATAGCGAGCTTTTTCCAGTTTCGTTTGGAGAACAGCGCCAGGCTGGCCAGACCGCAGAAAAACAGGGGCCAGCCCAAGCCAAGGAACAGGGAATATCGAAGGTGATAATAAAACCCGATGCCTAGGTCGACCCCGCCATGTCCCTGCCGCAGGTGCCCGGCTTCGAATGAGATATCCCTGATAAAAGCTGGAAAATCAATCAAGACATATGGGGAGGCCAGGCAAAAACACGCGAGGCAGGCGGCCGCATACAGCCAGAGCCGGCTGTTCAGGAGCGCCGGCGGCTGCTCTCCCTGCCGCTCGCTCAGAAGATGGGCGGCCAGCATGGGCAGGACAATGAGCGCCGCCGCATATTTCGTCGAGGCCGCCAAGATCAAGTATTTAAACAAGGAAGGATAATGAAAATTGAGGGGGTGAAAGTTTTGCGAGGGCGAATCAACTATCTGAACGAGGCGCGTCTCGTCGGGCCGGCATTCGGTATGCGGCAGTCCGAAGCCGAGTCCCCACAGCCTGACGCTCAAAGCCAGAAGGGCGATGAAGATCAGGGTTATTTCAGGCCGCTTGCGCCCCCCCGGATTAGGTTCCACTTCCCAGTCCCATCCAACGTTTAGGCCATGCTAGTTAATCCTCAGGCCGAATGTCAAGCAACTCCGTCATCAATCCCCGTGCCCTGTCAAGCCATTTAAAAACCTTACTGTAGTCTGCCTCTCGGTAAGATTATAGCTGGCGCGATGCGGAGTCTTGACGCGGAACCTGGATGCCATCATAATATAGAACACGGGGCAGGAGCGCCGAGAACGGGCATGAGATTCCATTCCGCAGGCGGGCGTCTTATCTCCGCGGCGGCTTACCCAGAATAAGGACGGAGGGACAGGTCAAGATGAGCTATGTGGTCGTAAACTTTGCCGACGGCGAAGAGAGGACGGGCAAGGCCGCGTTTTTCAACATACAGAAGGCCACCTTCCCCCTGGAAGTCGAAACCGCCGAAGGCCGGACCGAGGTCCGAACGGTCCGGCTTGAAGAAGTGAAAAAAATCGTCTTCCTCAAGAAAGAGCCCGTCGCGGCGTCGGCGGTCCATTACGAAACGATCAGCCAATCCACGTTCGCCAGCACGGTCGCCTTCAAGCTGGTGGTGGAATTTCAGGACGGCGAGCTGATGACCGGCTCGGCGATGAAATACAGCCCCGAGGACAAGGGTTTCTTTCTGATCCCCCTGAATCCCGCCGACCCGAGCGAGCGGACCTATATCAATTCCAGCTCCATAAAAAAGGTCGACAAGAAAAGACTTCTTGGCAAGCTTCTGATCGATGATCAGCGGATCAGCGAAAGCCAGTTGAAGGAAGCGCTCGACATCCAGGCCGAGCAGAGGGGCAAGAAGATCGGGTCCATCATGGTGGACGAAACCATGATCAGCCGGAAACAGCTCGACGAATCCCTCCACCGGCAGAAAGAAAAGAACATCAAGCTGGGAGAGCTTCTGGTGGAAGCGGGCTACATCACCCGGGAACAGCTCGAAAAGGCCCTCGCCCTCCAGAAAGAATACCGGCAGAAGCGGCTGGGGCAAATTTTGGTCGAGCTCAAGTATTTGACGCCCAACGACATCTGCCTGGCCCTGGCTTCCCAGTTGGGCTTCGCTTGGGTGGACCTGAATCAAACGGTCATTCCCGATGAAATCATCAACCTCCTCCCGGCGGAAGCGATAAAAAAATACGAGGTTATTCCAGTCGAAATAAAAGGCAAAGACATTCTCGTCGTGGCCTCTTCCCAGCCTCAGGATCCCGATCTGAAGAAGGATCTGAGATCTCTCGCGGATTTCCCGCTGGAATTCGTCGTGGCTTTCGACGGCTATATCTCAGCCCTGATCCGCAAGCACTTCCCCGATTCTTCCTGAATCGGCTGATTTCATCGATACGCTCCCATCACGCCTTCTCACCTGACCCAAGGTCGTTCCCTCTTTGCCTCGACAGTCCTCGGCCCGGATATCGCAGGTGTGACGGATTCGGTTGAAAACCGCTGAAACAAAAACGCGCCCGGGGTGACTCGAACACCCGGCCTTCTGATTCGTAGTCAGGCGCTCTATCCAACTGAGCTACGGGCGCGCACAGGGTCGCTTAGAAGCGCCCACAATATAGCGCAAAGCCCAGCAATTTTCAATCGGCCGGGCCCGGAGCAACGCTGCAATGACTCCCTCTTGCCGCGCGCCATCGGCCATGAGGCATGACGGCCGGTGCAACGCTGCATGGAGCGGGCAGCCGGTCGCCCCGGGATCCCAAGGCGAGCAGGCTCTCAAGTCGCAGTGCAAGGACGAATCCTCCAAGCGAGAAAGAGAAGCAACACGTGAAATGATTCCGTCGGGAATGAGCCGCTAGCGTGACAGGGATGCCCCTCAATCCACCGTCAGCACCGCGGCGCCGTTGACCTCGCCCTGCTTGATAAGCAGAAGGGCTTCGTTGGCCATTTCGAGAGGGAAGCTCGTGGTTCGGGTCTTGATGGGGATGCGGGAGGCGGCCGCCAGCAGTTCCTCCCCGTCCTTGCGCGTGGCGTTGGCCACGCTTCGCAGGATGCGCTCATGGTAGAGATGTTTCAGATAATCCATCCCGGGAATGGGCGTCATGTAGATGCCAGCCAGGGCGACCGCCCCTCCCCGTTCCGTGAGGCGCAGGGCCTCGGGCACGAGCTCGCCGGCCGGGGCGAAGATGACCGAGCCGTGGAGCTTGGCCGGCGGCGTGTTCTGGACCGTTCCCGTCCAGGAGGCGCCGAGATCCCGGGCCAGGCGCCTGTGCGCGGCGCTCCGCGAAAAAACGAACGTCTCGCAGCCCATGTGGCGGGCGACCTGGATCGACACATGGGCCGAGGCGCCGAACCCGAACAGCCCCAGCCGCTGTCCTTCCCGGACGCCGCTCAGTTTGAGCGCCCGGTAGCCGATGATTCCCGCGCACAGGAGCGGCGCGGCCTCGGCGTCCGTGAATTCCCCCGGAAGCGCGTAGAGGAAATCCTCGCGGGCGATCATATACTGAGCGAAGCCGCCGTGGGCGTGGTAGCCGGTGAAATGCGCCTGGGAGCAGAGGTTTTCGTCGCCCCGCCTGCAGAAGTCGCAGCCGCCGCAGGCGGAATAAAGCCAGGCCGCGCCGACGCGGTCGCCTTTCTGGAAGCGCTCCGCGCCCGGGCCCCTTTTCTCAACGACCCCCACGACCTGGTGGCCGGGGATGCGCGGGAGCTTGGCCCCGGGAAGCTCGCCCTCCACGGTATGAAGGTCGGTGTGGCACACGCCGCAGACCCTGACCCTGACCCGGACTTCCCCCTTTCCCGGCTCGGGCAGGGGAAGCTCGACGGCCTTTAAAGGGATATTCTCCACCGGAGCGAACCGCTTGAGGATCATGGCCCGCATCGCCTTCCTCCCCTTACCTCCCCCGGCACTCGCGGCACGTTCCGAAGACCTGCAGGGAGTACTTATCCGCCTGGAATTCCTCGGCCTCCCCCACCCGGGCCAGGAGGCCGCTAAGCTCCCTGTGCTCGAATTCGCGGACGCGGCCGCACACGACGCAGATGAAGTGCCCGTGACCCGTACGATTCACGGCCGGTTCGAAATGGCTGTGCACCTCGCCCAGGTCCAGGGCGCTGACCAGGCCGCGCGCAACCATGAGCTTGAGCGTGCGATACACGGTGGCGAGCGACACGCGGTGCCCCTTGGAGCGGAGCCGCTCATGCACCTCGGCGGCGTTCAAGTGGAGCGGCGCCCGCGAGAAGATCTCGTTGAAAATCAGCTCGCGGGTCCGAGTTTTCTTGAGGCGCGCCGACCGGATAAAGTCGCCGAATTCGGGCTGCCGCGCGGGTTTGGCCCGGACACCGGAAGCGAAAGTCACTTGCGCTTCCCCTCCTTCCCGGCTTTCCGCGCCTTGATCCGCAGCCTTTTCAGGCGGCGGCTGAAGTCTTCATGGAGACTGGAGGACAGGCCCCTGGAGAGGGCCATGCCCTCCTCGGCAAAGCGCATGGCCTCATCGAAATTCTTCTCATGGTGCTCGTAGTGAACGGCCAGCTCTTTGAAGACGCTCAGCTCCTTGGAGGACGAGACCTGGTTATGGGAGACAAGCTCCTGCCAGATCGTGACCGCCTCCCGGTATTGCCCCTGCTTCTTGAAAAGATGCGACAGCTTGAGCCGGGCCTGGAGCGCCACATCCGAGCTCAGCCGGCCGCCGACGGCGCGCTGGAAGACCCGGACGGACTGGCCGGATTGCTTGACCCTTTCATACATCCTGCCCACGCCGTAGAGGTCCATGCCGTCCACCTCTTCCGGCCATTCCTCTCCCGTGCTCTTCAGGACCAGCATGGCCCCGCTGACGACCAGGGACAGGAGGGACAGGATGTCCTCCTGGTTGTGGTAAAGGATGGGCTCGATCAGGCAGAAATCGCGGTTGCGGAGGTACTCGAAATAGCGAAGCGGGATCTCGGCCGAGGGGATGTCTTCGGAGCGGCCGGTCTGGACGACCTCTCTGGCCAGGTGGCACAGCCGGCAGTTCTCGTGCTTGTGCTTCCACAGGACGCGCGCCGGGAACAGGAAATCGAGGTGGGGCAGGTCCGACAACACAAAGGGCCGTCGCTTCAGGACGAATCGGGTCTCGAGCAGCGGCAGGTCGAACGCCCGGCCGTTGTAGCTCACGATCGAGCGGAAGCCCTTCTCCTTGAAAAAGCGGCCGAGGTCCTCGATCATCTCCTCCTCGGCCCCGATGTCATGGAGGAAATACTGAACGACCCGGAAACAACCCTCATCGTAGAATCCCAGGCCCACCAGGAACGGCACCGTGCCCGTCCCTCCGGCCAAGCCCGTGGTTTCAAGGTCGATGAACAGGGCCGAGGAGAGGTCCAGCTCGTCGAAATCCTCGCTCCGGCCGAGGAGGTTGAGCATTTCGCCCTTGACTTCAAGCCCCTGGGAGAGGAGCGTCCGGCCGTAGCGGACGTGGAGGTCGTGGGAAATCTCGAAAACCTGGAACGGCTCGGGGGCCGGGAGCGGGGCTCTCTCGTTCCGGCCGGCCGGGCTGGACGGCGTTTGCGCCGGCCTCGGCCCGGTCAGGCTGATGAGCCTCTGCAGCTTTTCCTTGATCGAGAGGCTGTCCTGGCGGTCGAGCTTCTCCCAGGCCTCGAGGACCTTGTCCCGGCGGCTCGCCGGGGCGGGCGCCGGATTGCGGCGGCGGACGGCCCGCTGCCTGTCGAGCAGGGCGAGCTTGTCCTTGATGTCCATCACTCTCCCAGGAACTGAAGAAGCAGGGTCCGGGACCGGGGGTGGTTGTCGAAATCGATGAAAACGACCTGCTGCCAGGTGCCCAGGCTGAGCCGGCCGTCCTCGAAGGGCACGGTCAGCGACGGCCCGACAAGGGCCGAGCGGACGTGCGAGAAGCCGTTGCCGTCTCCCCACTTGCGGTCGTGCTGGTAGGGCACGTCGCTGGGAACGACCCGCTCGAGCATGTTGGAGAAGTCCTCGACCACGCCCGGCTCGAACTCGATCGTCGTCAACCCCCCGGTCGAGCCGGGGACGAAGATGGTGACGATGCCGGACCTCAGCCGGCTGGCGATCAATCTCTGGGAGACGATGCCCGTGAGATCCTTGGCGTCGTTGAAGCCCTGGGTAGTAAACTGGATCGTGTCGCTGATAACCTTCATGGAACCCTCACTGAGTATATGATATGCGAAGAGGGGATATTTTTCCAGTCATGGGGGGGCGGCCTCGCGAGGCCGCCATCCAAAGCGGCGACGCGTCGCCGCACTCCAAAAAAAGATACCCCGTTGAGCTCAAACGACGGCGCATGCCCGAAGCATACACGCAATTATTTCAAGGCCTTGTTGATCTCGTCCAAGGAGACGCCCAGGACCGCCTGGGCAACCCGGTCCAGCTTCCGCCCGGGCCCCTGAAGG
>CAZFTV010000108.1:1911-6883 GCA_964521765.1 uncultured Eubacteriales bacterium | reverse complement strand
CCTCCAGTACGCCTTCCTCCTCGACCTGGCGGGAATCAAGGAGTAAGAAGGACAGCGCTGATCCCTCCCCAGCCGGGCCGCAGGTCCGGCCGGATGAGAGCGGATCCCCTCGCGCTCGTCCCACGGCGGCTCCGTCCGCGGGCTCAACCGATCAGGCGGAAGACCACGACCAGGCCCGGGATCAAGTGAGATGTGGCGTAACGCCGCGCTGAAACGGCCGGGCGCGCCGCCTTGTCTGTGCGGACGGCGAGCCTTCAGCCGGACTTGAGGCCGCCATCGCGGGTCAAGCTGATTATATTGTTTCCGGAGATGCCGACGTGTTGGCCCTCAAACGATATGAGAAGATAAAAATCATAAGCCCCGTGCAATTCCTAACGATGCTGAGAGAATAAGCTTCACTTGAATGTCAATCCCGTCCCCCGCCGCCTTCGGCGCGTAAAAACTGGAAATGATGCTGCGCCGGGGCATCGGCCGGCGAAATTTCAGCCGGAGAGGATGGGGCTTTGCCCCTTTAGAAGATTGACGATCTCCCTCATGCCCAGGTAGGCGAAGAAAGCCAGGGTGACGACGAGCAGCACGTTGACGAGGATGCTGTTCCTGAACCGCGGACCGACGAGCGCCCGGCGATTGTTCAAGATGAGAAGGGTCAGGGCCACGAGCGGCATGAACAGCGCGCCCAGGACGGCATAGGCCAGCTGGACCTGTTGAACCCTGAGCCACAAGAGGCTCAGGGGCAAAACGGTCAACGCCGCGAGAAAAGCGCGGTATTCGACCGTCCGCTTGACGTCCAGGTCCTCCGCTCGTCCGAGGGTCCGGCCTCGTCTCAAGCCGAGGAAATCCGCGAATAAATAAGGAACGCCCTGCCAGACCCCCAACAGGCTGCTGAAGACGGCGCCCCAGAAGCCGACGAGGAACAACCACTTGCCCGCCGGTCCGAAAGCCCGGGCCAGCTCGCCCGAGAGGACAAGAGCGACTGTGGCGCCCTTGCCCGTGATCTCGACCTTGGAGCCGATGATGATCATCGCCGCGCCGAAAAATGCCGTCAGGGCGTAAGCCAGAGTGAGGTCGAGGCGCGAATCCCTGATCCCGACTCTTCCGCTTCGCCGCTTCTCGCGGATCCAGTAGCCGTAGGACATGATCGTCACCGTGCCGCCCACCCCGCCCAGGACGCCCAGCAGCCAGGCCTCCCCGCCCCGGGGAACGGAGGGCCGGAAGATCCCCCCGGCCACTTTGCCCCAATCGGGCGTGACCAGAATGACATTGAGCAGCACGGCCAAAACCATGAGAACGACGCAGACGGCCATGACATGCTCGAAGACCTTGAACCGTCCCGTCCAGACCAAGGCGAACCCGGCCAGGGAATGGACGATGCCCCAGATGATCTTGGAGGAGTGGGGATCGCCCAGGGGAATGAGTCCCGCTCCGGCGACGCCGCAGGCGTTGACCAAGGCGCCGCCCACGGCATAGGACCACAGGAGGAGATAGAGGATAAAAATCCACTGAATCCACTTGCCGAGGTGGGCGACCCAACCCTCGAGCAGGGTTCGGCCCGTGGCCATCTGCCAGCGGGCCAGTCCTTCATTCAAAACCCACTTCAGAACGGCGCCGACGAACACCGCCCAGAGAAGAACCAGGCCGGTGCGGGAGCCGGCCAGTCCGGCCGTGATCAGATCCCCGGCGCCGACGCCGACGGCCGCCACGACCAGTCCCAGGACGACCCGGGAGTAGAGGCTCCGTCCTCTCATGATTTCGGGCTTGAAAAACGGCTCCCCGAGGGTCAGCGCAGGCTGCGGATGCGGACCTCGATATCCTTTTCACCCTTGAGCAGTTCCACCAAGAGTTGGGGGTCGGTCTGGCCGTAATGATAGGGATAGAGGATCTTCGGCCGGAAGGCGCGGGCGGCGTCGGCCGTCATCTCCGGCGACATGGTGTAGGGCAGGTTCATGGGCAGGAAGGCGACATCGATGTCCTTCAGGGCCTTCATCTCCGGTATGTTCTCCGTGTCGCCGGCGACATAGACGCGTTTGTCGCCGAAGGTCAGGATGTAGCCGTTGCCGTCGCCCCGGGGATGGAAAGGCGTCCCATCGCCGCGCTTGTGGGCGATGTTGTAGGCCGGAACTGCCTCGACGGCTACGCCTTTCACCATGCGTCTGTCGCCGTTCTTCATGACCGCGCCGCCCGGCAACCGCGCCGCGCATTTCTCCGCGTAGAGAATCTCGGTCTCGGCCTTCTTCAGGAGGCCGACGACCGCCGGGTCGAGATGATCGCCGTGCTCGTGGGTGATGAAGATGATGTCCGCCTGGGGGAGCTTCGTGTAGTCCGTTCCGCCCATGGACACGGGGTCGACGTGGATGATCAATCCCTGCCAGGCGAACATCAGCGTGCCGTGGGTGATGAAGGTGATCTCGAGGTTTCCGCGCGCGGTGGGGATGAGGTCCCGTTCGAAATCGGCGGCCGAAGACGCCCTGGCCGCGACGGGCAGAGCCCAAGCCCAGAGATAATATGGATGGGTCATGTCTTCCTCCTTCCCCCGATCGTATATTATCGTGAAAATCGCGCGGAGAGGCAATGGAATGCCCGAAGCTCGACGCAACTCCGTTTCTGTGAATCGCCGTCGGCGACAGTATCGCCTGTCTGAAGATGCCGGCTCGCCCCCCCCTGCCGTTCTTGATTCCCTGTCCTTCAGGGAGCGGCGTCTGCCGGGCTTGCGAAAAGCGGCAGAATTCGATAAGAATAGAAAGCAAGGCCAACTCGACATGCAAGACGGAGGTCATCCCATGAGCATCCCTCGTTTCCTATCGCGCATCAGGAGATTCACTTCCCTGAGCCGGCTGTTGCCGGTGTTCCTGGCGGCAGCGGCAACGGTCCTCGTCGGCGCCGCGGGGCCGGGCCGGGCGGGGCAGGAAGTCGCCCCCGCCGACATGGTTCTCATCGGCGGAAAGGTCGTCACCGTGGACGAAGCCCTGCCCGAGGCCGAAGCCCTGGCCGTTCGCGGGGACAGGATCGTGGCCGTGGGAACGACCGAGGAGATACGGAAATACATAGGCGGCCGGACGGCGGTCCTGGACCTCAAGGGCAAGCTGGCCGTTCCCGGGCTCATCGATTCCCACCTGCACTTCCTGAGCATCGGTCAGGCCAAGCAGACCCTGGACCTGACCCGGACGCGGACATCGTGGCCATGGTCGCCGAAGCGGCCAAGGCCGCGGCGCCGGGAGAGTGGATCAACGGCAGGGGCTGGCACCAGGAGAAATGGGACAAGACCCCCGAGCCGAACGTCAACGGCCTTCCGCTCCATGACCGGCTGAGCGCGATCTCGCCAAATAATCCCGTGCTCCTGACCCACGCCTCCGGCCACTCATCGATCGCCAACGCCAAAGCCATGGAGCTGTCCGGCATCACGCCGCAGACGGCCGCTCCGGCGGGCGGCGAAATCATCAAGGACTCGGCCGGCAACCCGATCGGCGTCTTCCTCGAGACGGCCCAGGGGCTGCTGCGCCGGTCCTACGCCCATGAGGTCGGACGCCGCTCGGCCGAGGAGGCCGAGGCCGCGGCGCGGCGCACGGCGGAGCTCGCCGCCGAGGAATGCCTGTCCAAGGGGATCACCTCGGTCCACGACGCGGGCGTGTCCTTCTCCACGATCGACCTCTACAAGAAGCTCGCGGACGAGGGCAGACTGGGCGTGCGGATGAACGCCTTGCTTTCCGAGGGCAACAAGGCCCTCGAGGCGCGGGCCAAGGAATACCGGCTGACCGGCTACGCCGATCATCATCTGACCGTGAGGTCGATTAAGCGGCTCATCGACGGCGCGCTCGGGGCGCACGGCGCCTGGCTGCTCGAACCTTACAGCGACCTTCCGTCGAGCACCGGCCTGAACACCGAGCTGCCGGCCGCGCTGGCCGAAACGGCGCGCTTCGCCGTAGAGAACGGCTTCCAGCTCTGCGTCCACGCCATCGGCGACCGGGGCAACCGGGAGACCCTGAACGTCTTCGAGGCGGCCTTCAAGTCTCATCCGGACAAGAAAGACCTGAGATGGCGCATCGAACACTCCCAGCACATCAGCGCCGCGGACATCCCCCGCTTCGGAGCGCTCGGGGTGATCGCCTCCATGCAGGCCATCCACTGCACCTCGGACGGACCCTGGGTATACAAGCGCCTGGGCGCGGCGCGCGCCGAGGAGGGCGCCTACGTCTGGCGGAAGCTCATGGACGGCGGCGCGGTCATCTCCAACGGCACGGACGCCCCGGTGGAGGACGTGGACCCCATCCCCGGCCTCTACGCCTCGATGACGCGGCGCATGAAGAACGGCGAGGTTTTTTTCGGCGGGCAAAAAATGACGCGTCTGGAGACGCTGCGCTCCTACACGCTGAACGGCGCCTACGCCGCCTTCGAGGAGGACCTCAAAGGCTCGCTCACGCCCGGCAAGCTGGCCGACATCACGGTCCTCAGCCGGGACATTATGACCGTGCCCGAGGACGAAATCCTCAAGACTGAAGTCGTCTATACAATCGTCGGCGGCAAAATTCTGTACAAAAAACGGTAACGGAGACGGCATCTCCTGTTATTGCGTCAAGGGAATCGGGACGAGAAGTCAAGGAGGCTCAATGCGCCGCAAAGGGATCCTCATGGCCTTGATCCTGTGCTTGATCGGTTTTAGCGGTTGGGGGACCATGTCCGCAGAGCCGCGGTCTTCCCTTCAAGAAACAACGGAGATGCCGAGCCCGCTCCCGGAGGATGTCCGGACTCCGGGCGCCGTTCTGAAAGCTCTTTATGAATCCCTGACTTTCGCGGAGGGGGGACGTCCCGACTTCGACCGTTTCAAGAGCCTCTTCGCTTCCGCGGCCTCGCCCTGCGTCCGCACCTCGCCCGGGGCGGTCCTGGCCGCCAACCTTATGGATTTCCTGGAGAATTTCGGCGAGCGGGTGCGGTCGGGGGCGCTGAAATCGGGCACAAACATGCCGCCCATGCCCATGCC
>CAZFTV010000108.1:0-1901 GCA_964521765.1 uncultured Eubacteriales bacterium | reverse complement strand
GGGGCGCTGAAGAGCTTTCGAGAAGCGGAGAAATATCTGAAATAGCGCTAAGACGGAATTTTTTGGCACAGACCTTGCTTGATATTTTCATCGAGAGGCGAGGATTTTGAAATTTCCCGCCAAAACCGGGGTCGGGGCCGAAATGAGTTGCCTATTTGCGGCATTTCGCGGCCATTTCATTAAAAAATGTTTAACAGCGGCGACGTTCCTTTCCCTTTTGGCGGCGATGCCCGCCTCCATGAACCCGGGCGCGCGAGGCCGGGGTGTGGAGAGCGTCTTCGACCTCATGGACAGAGTCGCCCGCCTCGATCGTCTTCCGCTCTGGCCGGGGTTCGAACCGGCCAAGGTCCCCGTGGCCGTCTACGACGGGGCCAACACTTACGCTTTCGGTTTTCCCGCGCTCCCCGTGGGGTTCAAGCCGGTCGAGGGCCGGCCAGGCGTCGGCGTTTTTAGAGGGGTTCACCCCCAGGTCAGGGCCAATCGCAGGATCACCCTGGACGGCGTTTACGCCGCCTCCTGCATCGCTCCCCCGGAAGCCTATCTGTCCTGCGGCCGCAGGGACCCGGCGGCGGTCATCATGCATGAGAAATTTCACGTCTTCCAGGCCCTGGCCCATCCGGGCTGGGTCCCCAACGACGCCCATCTCTTCACCTACCCGGCGGACACCGTGGAGTCCGTCCTGTTCCGGCGTCTGGAAATCGAAGCCTTCCGCCGGGCGGTGGCCGCGGAGGACGATGAGGAAGCCCGCGCCTGGGCCGCCTGCGGGCTCGAACATCACGACCGACGGGTATCCTCGCTTGCGCCTCAGTTGGCCTCATATGAAAACGAGGTCCAGCGGCTCGAGGGCCTGGCCGAATACATCGAGTGGCAAGTCATGGGCATCAGCCCGCTGGATCAGCTCTACGAGCTCGATTTCGCCCCGGGCGCCGTCCGGAACTGGGGATACGTCAGCGGCCGCTGGGCGGGCTATCTCCTCGACCGCTTCGACCCCGCCTGGAAAAATCGCCTGGAAAACGGAACGTTCGCTCATCCGAGAGAGGTCCTGGCGGAAGCGGTCCGGGCGGCCCGCGGTCGGCGCGGTTTTGAGGCCGCCGAAATCGCCTCCCTCAGGACGCGGACCGAGAGGGATTTCCGGTCGAAGGAGGCCGCCAAGGAAAAAATGAAGCGGCGATTCCAGGCGAGCCTCGGCTGGCGCATCGAGATGACCGCCGGGAAGAATCCCCTCCGCCTGAAGTTCTTTCTGGCCAACCAGTCCGAGGCCATCAGCCCGCGCGAAATGATCCACCGCCGGTGGCTCACCCTGGGCAATGAAACCTGCTTCCTGGAGGTCACCGACCAGGAGTGTTTGACCGTCAGCGACAGCCCGGCCGCCGTCCGCCGCATCGTCATCCCCGGCCTGAAGACGAAACCGCGGGTCGGGCGCGACAAGGGCGGGAAGGTGGTCAGCGCAGCGGGCGTGGTCATCCGCTTCAACCGGGCCGCCGTCAGCCAGAGAGCCAACACGCTGGTGATCAGGCTGGGAAAATAAAAGACTCTTTTCCGTTCTGCACAGGCAGGACGCTTCGGCCGGCCCATTCGGGGGCGCATCGACCTTCACCCAACGGAAAAGAACCCTTTAATAAAACAGGGAGAATACGTATCCGTCATTCATGAAAAGGGCCAGGACGCGGCCGAGGCGGTCGAGGGCCGAGGAAAGGTTCCGTCGGTAATCGGCCTCCAAATTTTCATCCGCCCGGTCGGTGATTACCCGGAAAGACAGGGCCGGAACGCCGTTCCGGGCGGCCGTCCTGAGAACGGCCGCGGTCTCCCAGTCGCAAGCCGCCGCGCGGAAAGCTGAACGAAGGCTGTTGCGGAACGAAGAATCGGCCCCGTCCTTCTCCCCGCAGGCGATGTCGCCGAAG
>CAZFTV010000107.1:5936-6983 GCA_964521765.1 uncultured Eubacteriales bacterium | reverse complement strand
CGAATTTCAGGATGACGGTCTTTTCCTGCCCGGCGCGCAACAGCCGGAAGGCCGCTTCCTCGCCCCAGGCATATTGGGCCAGGCGCATCCGGAGCTCGTTGATGTCGGAGAATGAACTCCCGTCCACGGAGAGGACGACATCTCCCTTTTCGAAGTCCCGCCCCAGGGCCATGCCGTCCACGGGCTTGGCCTCGAGGACCGGGTTGGCCAGGCCGGCGAATGTCTTGAGCCGCAGCCCGATTGAGGGATAGGCCGGCCGGTCTTCCTCGGCCAAGCCCCAGATGTAATCGGCCAACGAGCGGGAGACGGCAACGGACAGCCGTTCCTTGGGCACCGTGACGCAGACGACCGTCCGGAAGGGACGCCCGGTTTTCTCGAACACCCGGCGGTTGATGCCCAGGTTATAAATCAGGTGGCCGGAACCGGCAAGGACGACGACCTGCCGCTTCCCATTTTCAGAAACTCTGACGGCATTGGCGGCCATGACCTCGTCCCAGGCCGACTGCGCCCTGTAGAGCCCCTCGAAGACCGCCTCGAACCCTACGCCCCTCATCTGAGGCGGCATGTCCTCGGCCGAAAAAACGGCTTTCATCAGGGTCCGATGGTCGCTGTTCGTCAGGCCGGGCTCGGGCACGAGGGCCTTTTCTGCCTCGGACAGGCTTTCCCAGCCTCTCATCCGTATCTTGGAGATGATTTCGCGGGCGACGTTGAGCCCGAAAATCGGAAGGCCATTTTGACGCGCGAATCCGAAGATGCCGCTGTAGTATCCCCAGTGAAAATTCCAAGTGACATACCAGCGGGACTCACGGAGGAAATCCTCCTCGGCAAGCGCCCCGCCCGACCATCTGTCGAGCACCGCCTGCGCCGAGGCGGGGAACATCTCCACCCCCACGGCCAGCTCCCGCCCGCCCGCCTCGCCCAGCGCCCTCAGGACCTGAACCTGGACGTCGTGCATGGGCAGGCTATTATGCGTTTCCCCGACATAGACGAAGTCCGCCCGGCGGAGGTCGCGAACCGCGACATCCGGCGGAAGCAGGCCGTTGAGGG
>CAZFTV010000107.1:4619-5926 GCA_964521765.1 uncultured Eubacteriales bacterium | reverse complement strand
CTGGCCGAGAGGATGTCGCCCGCCCGAATCTCAACGATTTTATCCTTGTAGCGCGGTTCGCCGACGGCCAAGCGCAGGGTCGCGTCGTCATTCTCGGCCGCTGGAGAACGGCCGGGGATGAGGATGCACAGCGCCAGCAGAATCACGGTCGTTCGGATCTTCATGAGCCACCTCCAGTGAACGAACTTCTTTTTTTACCACAAATCGGAACTTGGAGGCCAGCGCGGGCGCCGCGGCCGCGGGCGGCTTCCACGCCGGCCGGGTTCTCTTGATATGTTCCGAGCCCTGACATACACTTTCCCTCGCTTGTCGGGCCTGGCTATAATTCGATAAATCAGGAGAAGCTCTGAAAGCGATGCCGCGGCTGAGAACAGAGCTGTCCCGCAGGGACTTCCTGAAATTCTTTTCCTCGGGCCTCACGGTGGCCCTCGCAGGTGGTCCGCTCGACCGTGTGATTTTGGGAACAGAGAAAATCGCGGGTGAGTTCGGCGGCTTCCGGTCCGATTATCCTCTCGTCATCAAGAAGGCCAGGTCCTTTGTCGGCGGGAGCTGGCGGACGCCCGATATCGGCATCCCCGAGGCCGGAACGTTGATCATCGGCGAGACGCCCCTTTCGGGCGAATCGGTCATTCAAGCGGAAGGAAGGGTCGTCTCCCCGGGTTTTATAGACATCCTGGCCGACAATTCCAGCGCCCCGGAAAAGACCTTCGGGATTTTCGAAAAATACAAGCTCACAGACGGGGTGACGACCGCATTGCAGATGCACGGCGGCTCGGAGAAGGCCGGGGCTTATTACGACCATTTCAGCCGCGTCCGCCACTGGGCCAACTACGGCGTCTCGACCAAGGTCATGAGGATCCGGCAGCTCGTCAGGGACCGGAATGAACGCTGCCGGATGGTCGAGCGCTGCCTGGACGAGGGAGCCCTGGGCGTTTCTCACAGCCTCGAGTACCAGCCGGATACGACCTGGGAGGAGCTTCTGGGCTACGCCCGGCTGGCCAAAAAATACGACCGGCCTCTCTTCCTCCATCTCCGCTATTCGTCCGAGGAGAAAGAGCTTGAAGGCGTGGAGGAAGCCGTCGAGCTCGCCCGCTCCAGCGGAGCGAGGCTGCACATCGACCACCTGAATTCCACTGGCGGGTCTTTTCATATGGCCGAGGCCCTGAAAAAGATCAGGGCGGCCGTCCGCTCCGGCCTGGAAATCACGACCTGCGTCTATCCCTACAGCTACTGGGCCACCTATCTTGACTCCGAGCGCTTCTCGCCCGGATGGCAGGAGAGGTATCACCTGACTTTTAGTGATCTGG
>CAZFTV010000107.1:0-4609 GCA_964521765.1 uncultured Eubacteriales bacterium | reverse complement strand
TATATATATAATCATGCTGCATACCCTTTCTCAGGGGAACTTCATCAATCTGGAGCTCGTGGGAACGGGCGAGCGCCTCACCCAGGAGAGCTTCGAGAGGTATCGCCGCCAAAAAGGGGTCCTGGCCGCCGTCCCTGCCGGAACGATTCCCCTGGAGGAAACGGTCAACCTCGCCCTCCAGGAGGACTTCTGCCTCGTGGCTTCGGACGGCGGCATCGAGTCCGAGCCCAAGGCGAACAATCACCCGCGCGGAGCGGGCTGCTTCGCGACCGCCATCCGGCACGCCCTGTCCATCGGCATGCCGCTGGAGAAGATGCTGGAGAAAATGACCGTCTTGCCCGGCCGGGTGCTTCGGCCCGCCCTCGACCACCGGGGAATCCTGGAGGACGGAGCCGTCGCCGACCTGACCGTTTTCGCCCCGGGGACGGTCGACGGAGCGGCCACGATCGCCAACCCCAATCAGTTCTCCAAGGGCATCGAGACCGTGATCGTCAAGGGAAAGGTCGCCTACCGCCATGGCGAGCTTGTGTCCCGGAACGGCGTAGAGATTTCCTATCGTCCTGATAGGGCCGCATGAAAAACCGAAAAGAAAAAACGCCCCGGACCATCCGGGCCTTCGCCCTGGCGTCTTTCTTCAACGATTTCGGCTCGGACATCATCTACCCCGTCTGGCCGCTGTTCATCACCGTTACCCTCAAGGCCAACATGTCCGTGCTGGGGCTGCTGGACGGGCTGGGAGAGGCGCTCGTCTCGCTCTCCCAGGCGCTCTCGGGATATCTCTCGGACAGGTGGCGGAGGAGGAAAATCTTCATCTGGACGGGCTATCTCTGCAGCGCCCTGTCGCGGCTGGGCTATGCCCTGTCCGCCGCGTGGACCCAGGTCATCCCCTTCCGCGTCCTGGACCGGGCGGGCAAGATCCGCAGCGCGCCGCGCGATGCAGAGGTGTCCGACCTGTCCACGGACCAGAACCGGGGCCGGAACTTCGGTCTGATGCGGGCCATGGACCATGGCGGGGCCGTGGCCGGCATCCTGGCCTGCATCGTCCTCATCAACCTTATCGACCTGCGCCTGCTGTTCGCCCTGGCCGCCGTCCCCTCTTTAATAAGCGTGGTCCTCATTCTTTTGCTCATCAAGGAACGCGCTCCCTCCGGCCCCCACCGCATTTTCAAGGGCTTGACCTTCAAGTCCCTGCCCGCGGATTTTCGAACCTATCTCCTGGCCAGCGCCTTCTTCGCCCTGGGCGCTTTCAGCTATTCTTTCCTGCTCATCTTCGCCCGGGAGGCGGGGTTCAAGACGGGGTTCGTCCCCGTCCTCTACCTCATCTACACTGCCTCGGCTTCTTTCTTATCCATCCCCTTCGGGCGGCTCTCGGACCGGATGGGCCGCAGGAAGGTTCTCTACATATCCTTCGCCCTCTGGGCCGTCGTCTGCCTGGGAATGATCTTCGGCCGGAACCTCGTTTTCCTGGCCGCGCTGTTCGTCGTTTACGGCCTGCATAAAGCCGCTCTTGAGCCGGTCCAGAGGACTCTTGTCTGTGAGATGGCTCCGGCGGCCCTGCGCGCCAGCTTTTTGGGAACTTACCAGATGACGATCGGCCTGTGCGCCCTGCCTGCGTCGCTTCTGGCCGGTTTTCTCTGGGACCGATTCGGCCGGGCCGTGCCCTTCGCCCTATCCCTGGGCCTCACCGCCCTGGCCGCGCTGGCCTTGGCTTTCGTCGGGGAAAAACGAGACGAAAAAAACTCCTGTCCCGCCTGAGGCCGAAAAAAACGCGCGCGCCGCTTTATTCTTCTTCTGGCCTGACCCGGCCTTCCTTGACCGCCTCGGCAATGATTTTCTGCTGGAGGTGGGCCGGGACCTCCTCCATGAGGGAGTACTCCATCATGTACGACCCTCGTCCCCCGGTGATCGAGGTCAGGGTTGGCTCGAAGTCCAGCATCTCGGACATGGGCACCTGGGCCTTGAGGATGCGCATGTTGCCCTTCTGCTCCATGCCCAGAACTTTGCCGCGGCGGCCGTTGATGTTGCCCATGATGTCGCCCATGAAGTTTTCGGGTGTGTAGATCTCGACGTTCATGATGGGCTCCAGGATCGTCGGCCTGGCCTCCCTCATGGCCAGTTTGAAGGCCTTGGAGGCCGCGATCTTGAAGGCGATGTCCGAGGAATCGACCTCGTGATAGGAGCCGTCATAGAGGATGACCTTGAAATCGACCGCGGGATAGCCGGCCAGGACCCCTTTCTTGCGCGCCTCCAGAATGCCCTTCTCCACGGAGGGGATGAAATTGCGGGGAATGGCCCCGCCGAATATCTTGTCTTCAAACTCGAAGTCCTTGCCGCGCGGCAGGGGCTCGACCTTGATCCACACGTCGCCGAACTGGCCCCGGCCTCCGGTCTGCTTCTTGTGCCGGCCCTGGACGTCGGCCCGGCCCTTGATCGTCTCCTTGTAGGAGATCTTGGGCGGCTTGAGGTCGATGTCCACGTTGAAACGCTTCTTCAGGCGCTCGGTGATGATCTTGACGTGAAGCTCGCCGTTGCCTGAGATCAGGAGCTGGCCGGTCTCGGGGTCGCGCTCGATGCGGGCCGTGGGGTCCTCCTCGAGGATGCGGTGCGTGGCCTGGGAGATGCGGTCCTCGTCGGCCCGCGTCTTGGGCTCGATGGCGAAAGAGATCGAGGGCTCGGGGAACAGGATGGGCGGGAAGACGACGGCCTGGCCCTTGGAGCACAGGGTGTCGCCCGTGGAGGTGGCCTTGAGCTTGGCCGTGGCCACGATGTCGCCGGCCTTGGCCTGGCCGGCGGGCGTCTGTTCCTTTCCCTGCAGGAAAAACAACCCTCCCATCTTTTCCTCGACTTCCCTGAGGGAATTGGTCACCAGGGAATCAGGATTGACTCTTCCGGAAAAAACCCTCATGAGCGTGATCCGCCCGGTGTAGGGGTCGGAGATCGTCTTGAAGACCAGGGCGGCGAACGGCTCGTCCAGGCCGACGGCCTGGTTCTTTTCTTCGCCGCCGACGACGGCTTTCATCTCCCGGCGGGAGGAGGCAGGGGGGAGGAGATTCAGGAAGCCGTCGAGCAGGGGCTGGACGCCGAGATTGAGCAGCGCCGATGAGGCGAACACGGGAAAAACCTGGGCCGAGGCGACGCCCTTCCGCAAGCCGGCCGTGATTTCTTCCGGCGTGAGCTCTCCTTTTTCCAGGTATTTTTCCATCAAGGCCTCGTCGCTCTCGGCGACCATCTCGATCATCTCCACGCGCCGCCTCGCCGCTTCCTCCTTGAGCTCGGCTGGGATGTCCGTCTCCTGGAATTTGCCGCTCTCGTCTTTCTCGAAGAGATGCGCCTTGTTCGTCAGCAGGTCGACGACGCCCTTGAAATTTTTCTCCTCTCCGACGGGAATCTGAACGGGCACGGCCTTCCGCCCGAAGAACTCATGGAGAGAGGCCAGGACGGTTTTGAAGCTCGCGTTTTCCCGGTCGAGCTTGTTGATGACGATCACCCGGGGGAGGCGAAGCTCTTCCATCATCTCCCAGACTTTCTCCGTGCCGACCTCGACGCCGGCCACGCCGCAGACCAGGAGGGCGGCGGCGTCCACGGCCCGCAGGCTGGCGCGCGTATCCCAGAGAAAATTCGAGAAGCCCGGCGTGTCCACCAGGTTGACCTTGTTGTCCTTCCAGTCGAGGAAACAGACGGCCGAGTTGATGGAAATCTTCCTCTCGATTTCGTCCGGGTCGTAATCGGTGACGGTATTCCCCTTGTCGACCTTGGTCAAACGGCTCACTGCCCCGCTATCGAAGAGCATGGCTGCCGCCAGCGAGGTTTTGCCGGACGAACCGTGTCCGGTGAGGGCGATGTTCCTGATCTTGTCTGGCGCATGGTCTTTCATGCTCGTTCCTCCACACGGCCCTGATATGGGTTCGGGATCTGGGGTGCCAACCTCGGGAGAAAGTCAGCAGGCTGGGTATGATACACCAACCCTCCCCCCGTTCTCAAGAGCTTCTTTCGTCCCCCCGGCCGGCCTCCGGACCGGCGCCGCGGCGCGGGCCGGGTTGATAACGCGCCGGATTCAGGCTCGGTCGAGCGTCTGGAGGGACCCGAGCGCCTCCTCCAGGTCGTGGGGGAGGAGCGCCGAGACCTCCATTTCGCGCCCGGTCAGGGGATGGGTGAACGCGAGACTCCGGGCGTGGAGAAAAAGGCGGGGAAAGGATTTCCCACCCTTGCGGCGGCCGTAGCGGGAGTCACCGGCCAGAGGATGTCCGGCGGCGGCGAGATGAACGCGGATCTGGTGCGTTCTCCCCGTCACCGGTCGTATCTCCAGGAGGGAGTGTTCCTTGAATTCCCGGATGACTTTGTACAGCGTCAAGGCTTCCCTCGGTTTCCGGCCCTGGACCGCGAACGCTCCGCCTCTCCTGGCGCTCCGGCCGATGGCCCCTTCCATCCGGCCTTCCCTCCGGGCCATCCTTCCCCAAACCAGGCCGAGGTAGGTTTTTCGGACCTTGCGGTTTTTGAACATCCTCTGAAGCGCACAGTAGGCTTCCGGGGTGCGGGCGACGACCATGACCCCCGATGTCTCCTTGTCGAGGCGGTGGACGATGCCCGGCCTTTCTCCGGCGCCAAGGCT
>CAZFTV010000106.1:5299-7078 GCA_964521765.1 uncultured Eubacteriales bacterium | reverse complement strand
CTCCTGCTTCTGGATCCTTTACTTCCAGACCTTCGGCTCGGTCATGTGGTACCTGCGCGACTTCATCGACCGCTCGCCCGTGGACCGCTTCATGGCCGGCCTGGGCATCTCCTTCCGATTCGACGCCGAGCACGTCACGGTCATCAACGCCGGGACGATTATCCTGCTCGTCGTCCTCGTCAGCCGCATTGTCAAAAACCTGAAGCCCCTGCCGGTCATGACCGTCGGGGTGCTTTTCGGCGCCGGGGGCTTCCTCATCCTGGCCTTGACCCGCAGCGCCTGGATGTTCGTCCTGGGCATCGCCGTCTTCTCCCTGGGGGAGATGACCGCCCACCCCAAATATTACAGCTATATAGGCGTCGTCGCTCCCCGTGAAAGCGTGGCCGTCTACATGGGCTACGCCTTCCTCTACGGGGTCATCGGCAGCCTCATCGGCTCGAACTTCGGGGCCGTTCTCTACGAGCGGATGCTCACGCCGCTGGCGCCCCGGGCCGCCGAGGCCCTGAAAGCCGGGGCGGCGCTTCCACCGGATATCGCAGGGGCGGTCCGGGTCTTCTGGCTCATTTTTGCCGTCCTGGGCGTGGTCTGCGTCGTCGGCATGCTGCTCTACAATAGATTCTTCTCCGAGGAAACGGCGCGCTCAAACCGACGGGCCTGGGAGATCATGCTGGGTGTTTACGGCCTGTTCGTCGCCGTGGGCCTATATTTCCTCGTCGAGTCGCTCTTCCTCTCGCCGCAGGTTCAGGTGCGGACCCTTATCCAATCCCTCATCCTTCTCGGACTGGGCGGCGGCGGGTTGGCCATCAGCCTGGGCGGGAAGAAGGTCGAGGCCGGAACGAACATCGGCTGATTTCCTGCGAAAATTAAAATATGGCGCCGCAGACAAAATATCCCTATTTCACAGAAAATAAAAAAGGGGAATTATATATCTGTCACTAATTTTCTATAAATAGAAATCCCGGAGGGCGGCTATGACGCGGCCTTTTTGCGCATCCGTGAGTTCCGGATAAATGGGAAGCGAGAGGACTTCGTCGGCGGCTTTTTCCGCCTCTGGGAAATCGCCGGGCTTGTAGCCGAGACTCTTGAAGCATTCCTGGAGGTGCAGGGGGACGGGATAATAGATGGCCGTCATGACGCTCCTGTCCTTGAGGTGAGCCTGAAGCCCGTCCCTTTTCTTAACCCGGAGCGTGTACTGGTTGAAGATGTGGTGATTCCTGTCGCCGCTCCTCTCGTAAACCATCGCCGGCGGCGTGATCCGTCCATCCTTAACGAGACCCGTCGCATCGAGCCGCCGCGTGTAATCCCGGGCGTTATCGCGGCGGGCTTTCGACCAGCCGTCCAAATGCTTGAGCTTGACCAGCAGCACCGCGGCCTGCAGGGCGTCGAGGCGGAAGTTGCCGCCGACCTCCCGGTGGTGGTAGCGCTGATGCTCGCCGTGCATGCGCAACAGGCGGATGCGTTCGGCCAGGCCGGAGTCCGAAGTGACGACCATGCCCCCGTCCCCGAACGCGCCCAGGTTTTTCGACGGAAAGAAAGAGAAGATGCCCAGCGTGCCTATCGAGCCCGCGCGGCGGCCCTTGTACTCGGCGCCGATGGCCTGGGCGGCGTCCTCGACCACGGCCACGCCCCGGCGGCGGCAGATGTCGAGAATGGGGTCCATGTCGGCGCACTGGCCGAAGAGATGGACGGGGATGACGGCCTTTGTCCTCGGCGAGAGCGCCCGCTCCAACACGGCGGGGTCCATGTTGAAAGAGGCGGGCTCGATGTCGACGAACACCG
>CAZFTV010000106.1:0-5252 GCA_964521765.1 uncultured Eubacteriales bacterium | reverse complement strand
CTCAAAAAGGTGAAGGGCGTCGTGACAACCTCAGCGCCCGCTCCGACGTCCAGGGCCATGAGCGACGCCAGCAGTGCGTCCGTGCCCGAGGACACACCGACGGCGAAGCGGACTCCCGAGTGGGAAGCGATGGCGCGTTCGAGCTCCTCGACTTTCGGGCCGAGGATGAAATGCTGGGATTCGATGACTTCCTCGAGAGCCTTCCTGACCTCGTCCTTGATGACGGCGTACTGTGCCTTGAGGTCTAGCAGGGGAACGGTCATTCCGGTCATGGTCTTTCTTCCGAAGGGCGGGCGCCGCCGGCCCCGCGGCCCGCGGCTTTCTCCCGCCAGGAGTCGAGCAGGTCGCGCAGCGTTTGGGAGAACGGAATCTCGGGCGTCCAGCCCGTCTCCCGCCGCAGCTTGGATCCGTCGCCGGCCAGGTAGGGGATGTCGGTCTTCCGCAGCCGGGCCGGGTCCTGCCGGACATCGACGGGCCGCCGCGAAAGCCCGAGGAGCGTCTCCATCACTTCCCGCAGGGAGACGGCGCGGCCCGAGCAGACGTTGTAGATCTCGCCCCGGCGCCCTTTTTCCATGAGGAGGACATAAGCACGGATGACGTCGCGGACATCCGAGTAATCTCGCCGCACCTCCAGGTTGCCCACTTCAAGGAGCGGCGGCGCTTCGCCGCGCTCGATGCGCGCCACTTGGGAGGCCCAGTCCGAAAAAACGAAATCCGCCGTTTGGCCCGGTCCGGTGTGCGGGAACGGCCGGGCGATGACGATATCCAGCTTTTCGACCTCCACGTAAAAGCGGCTCAGCACCTCGCCGGCCGCCTTGGTGAAGGAGTACGGGTTGACGACGGAAGTGGGGTCATCTTCCTTAAACGGCGTCTCCCGGTCCGGATGGACGCCGTAGACGTCCGAGGTGCTGATGAACAGCACCCGGGCTCCGGGCGCCCGCTTCCGGACGGCCTCGAAGAGGCTGGACGTTCCGAGGAGGTTGGTTTCGATCGTCTCTCCCCTCTTCTCCCAGGACTGCCGGACATTGGACACGGCGGCCAGGTGGAAGACCCATTCGGGAGCAGCCTCGCCGACGGCCCGCTCCGCCCCGACCTCCAGGCGAAGGTCGAGATGGATGAAATCCTTGTCCTCGCAGCCGGGATGGTCAGGGAAGCAGGTGCCGAAGACCCGGTCGCCCCGCTCCCGAAGCAGCTTGGCGAGGTGCCGGCCGACGAAGCCCGTCGCGCCGGTGACCAGGATGCGGGCCATCGCCCCTGCCCCTAAACCCTTTCCCTCCAGTAGTCGAGAAGGTCGCGCAGGGTTCTGTCGAAGGGGATTTCGGGCTTCCAGCCGGTGAGCTTCACGAACTTCGAACAGTCGGGCTCGAGGATGGGGACGTCCGACGGACGCAGCCGGGCGGGGTCGAGCTCGACCCTGACCTTGACCTTGCTCAGCCCGAGCAGGCGGTCGAGGACTTCCTGCATGGTCACGGCTTTTCCTGTCCCGATGTTATAAACCTCGCCCTCCACGCCCTTCTCCAGACTGAGCCAGTAGGCGCGGACCATGTCCCGGACATCCGTGAAATCCCGTTTGGCTTCTAGGTTTCCGACGTGGATGACCGGAGGCCTCTTGCCCTTCTCGACCTCGGCGATCTGCTTGGCGAAGGTCGAGGTGACGAACACCTCGCCGCGCCGCGGCCCGGTGTGGTTGAATCCCCGGGTGCGCACCACGCGCAGGCCGTAGCTCTTATGGTACTGGTAGCCCAGCATGTCCTGGGCCACTTTGCTCACGGCGTAAGGGCTGAGCGGCCGCAGGGAATTGGTCTCCTTCATCGGGACCTCGTCGGAGTTGACGTGGCCGTACTCTTCGCTCGAGCCGGCGACTTGGATCTTCGGGTCAAGCTTCAGGTCGAGCACGGCCTCGAAGAGGTTGACCTGCCCGATGGTGTTGATGGCCAGGGTCTCGGCCGGCAGCCGCCAGGACGTGGGGACGAAACTCTGGGCGGCCAGGTGAAAAATGTAATCCGGCCGGATTTCGGCCAAACACTTCTTCAGGGAGACGAAGTCCTTGAGGTCGCCCTCGTGGAGCTCCACCTTGTCCAGGATGCCCAGGATGTTGTCCATGCGGCTCCGCCAGCGGACCAGCCCGCAGACCTTGACCCCCGGATGGCTGGCCAGGATGTGCTCGGCCAGATGGCTTCCGGCGAAGCCGGTGATGCCCGTGATCATTACGTTCATAGGTGCTCCTCGGTGGAGAATGCCCAGGCGCCGGTCGATGCCTGCCGGCGGAGGGGCATTGTAGTATGAAACATGGGAAAAAGAAAGCCGCCGGGCCCGGCCTGTCTCTTGGGACCGGGAGGGAGGGCATCGCCGCCTCCGCGGTTATTCACGCCGCAAATCTTCGGTTTCTCGGGGCGGCTGAGCGATTCGCCCTCTTCGAGGGCTGTGCGCAGCCGGCCGGCTCAAAAATGCCGGAATCCCCCTCGAAACCGGGCGATTCGCTGCTAAACCGCTCATGGCGCCTCAACCCCCCCGGTCCCAACGTGGTTTCAACCAGGCCCCTCGGCGTTCTTTTTAGGGGATGGCGACGCGGCGCTGAACTCAAGCAATGCACATCCAGCCCGGGGATTTTTTCGATAGGCTTCTGGAATGACGCAGGGAAACGGGGGATAATGAGCCCCGGAAGCGGAGTAAAGAATTCCGCGGCTCCGAGCGTATAGAAGATAGACGGCTATATGGAAGACCGGGATCTGGTCCGGGACTGTCTCGAAGGCAAGGTCGAATCCTATAAGGAGATCATGAACAGATACGCCGGGCAGGCCATGGCCCTGAGCATGAATATGCTGATGAACGCCCAGGACGCCGAGGACGCCTGCCAGGACGCTTTCCTGCGCGCCTACCGGAACCTCGGCCGTTTCGACCCCGCGCGGAGTTTCAGGAACTGGTTTTTCACCATTTTGTCCAACGCCTGCCTCGACGTCCTCCGCGGGAGGAAGCGGAGGAAGGACCTCGTGGCCAAGTTCCGGAAAGAGGACGCGGCCGAGGCGGTCGTCCAAGCCCCCGGCGTATCTCGCGCGCCGGCGTTGAACCCCCCGGTTCTAGCTCGGCTGGCGCCCAGGGAAAGGCTGAGCCTGCACCTCTGGGCCCAGGAAGACTGCTCGGCGGGGGAAATCGCCGCGGTCCTGGGCTGCACCCGGAGCACGGCCAATGTCTATCTCCACCGCGCGCGTCTCAAGCTCCGGTCCGCCCTGATGGAGGGAAAACATGTCTGACTGTCGCCGGCGAAGAACGCTTATCGGCCTTGTCCCCTTTAAGCGATGGCGGGACGCCCTCCAGGCCCGGCACGCGGCCGGATGCTCCCTGTGCCAAGAGGGACTGGCTGACATCCGGGAAGCGCGGTCCGTCACCTGGTCGAAAGAGGATTTCGAGGGCCGGGCCGACCTCTGGCCCGGGTTCGACGAAGCCCTTCGCCGTCCCGAAGCCTCCGCGCCCCCGCGCTCCGCGGTCCGCTGGCGCTGGGCGGCCGTCTCGGCTGCGGCCGCCGGCCTGGCCGTCGCCGGACTCATCCTTCTCGACTTCGAAAAAAAGAACGGTCAAGCCCTCCCCCAGGGCCTGAAGATGATCATCGAGTCCTCCATGATCTACAACGAGCTTGCGCAGGTTTTTATCTTTCAAACCCGGGACGAAAATACGACTTTCGTCTGGGTGGAAAAACGACCCGAAGGAGAACAGCCATGAAAATTCTCAAGGCCGGAGCGTTCGCTCTCCTGGCGGCCGCGCTGGCGGCCCCGGCTCTCCAGGCCGGGCCTCGTCTCGAGCTCAAGCTGCGCGTCTACGAAGGAGGCCGCGAGGGCGCGCTCACCCCGCCCGAATTCATCACCTCGTCCTATATCCAGCCGACGATCACCGCCAACCTGCATACCGAATTCGACCTGGAAAAGGAAACGACCCAGGTGAAAAGGGTCTTCAACCTCAAGGCCCTCAGCCTGCTCACTGAAACGGTCCTAACCCTGGGCGAAGAGAAGGCCGGCCTTCCGGCCGATACGGCCCGGCACATCTTCCGTCTCAACGGCAACGCCTTCCAGGTGGGCGTCAAGCTCGTCGAGGAAAAATACAAAAAGGGATTCATCGTCGTCTTCAACGAGATCATCGATGAAATACCCGTGAACATCCTGACCACGGAGATGCAGCTCGTCGGCGGCCACACCGCCGTCCTGGGGTTCGAGGACCGGAAGGGCAAGCCCTATTTCTGTTCGTTCCACGTCAGCGGACCGAAGGACATGATCCCTGCTCCGTCTCCGCCTCCACCTCCGCCGTCGGCGCCGCCTCTCCCGGAAGACATTGAGAAAAAAACCGAACAGTTCGAGAAGGGCGCGGTCAAGGCCTCCAAGAACGTCAAGCCGCCGCGTTTGAAAACATCCGTCAGCCCCGTCTATCCCCCGGAGGCCAGAGATAAGAAATTGGAGGGCATGGTCATCCTCAACGCCCGGACGGACACCCGGGGGAACGTTTCCGACGTCATGATCCTCAAGAGCACCAACGATATCTTCAATGCCGCCGCGATCGACGCCGTAAAACAGTGGAAGTATGAGCCCGGTATTATCAGCGGCAAGGCCTATGACTTCCTTTTTACCGTGACCATCCGATTCATGCTCAAAGAGGACAAAAAAACTCCCGATTCGTCGGAAAAAAGCAAACCACCCGCTCCGCCCGAGGCGCCCAAGCCCCCCAAACCGCCCGAAACGCCCCGGCCGCCCAGCGTTCCATCGCAGGAATAGCGCCCGGAATCGTCAAAAAGCGCCGGCCTCCGGGATTCGTCTCTCTCCCGGGGGCCGGATACATATTCCCGACAGTCAAGTCCAGACTCAAGAGAGAGAGCAGCGTCGCGTCGCCGCTTTCAAAGCGGCCTCGTGAGGCCGCACTCCAAATACACGGGGCTTCCGGCCTTATTCAGGCGCGTGACGGGGAGGGCCTTGAGGGCGTGAATCCCGCGACTTTTTCTCAAGGCTTATATAAGGCCATGACCACTTTCGGATTCCCGCGCCGGGGGGGATCGCGGCGTCAGCCGGGAGGCTTCGGCGAAATGGAGCCCTTGGCCTTCGCCGCCCCGTCGACATACTCGACTTCCGTGACGGGAACGCCCTCCCTGTCCCATTCCTTGAACGTCCCGTGGAGGACGCCGTTTTTGTACTGGATCTGCTGGCGGAGCTTTCCGTTTCGCCAGCGGACCGTATAGGTCCCGTCGAGCTTCCGCGGGTTCGGCCTGGAAACAT
>CAZFTV010000105.1:2203-7100 GCA_964521765.1 uncultured Eubacteriales bacterium | reverse complement strand
GCCATGCCCAAGGAGGATTCTGTCTGCCGTCGTCATTTTGACCCTGGCCTTCAATGGTACTTATAGTATGCGGCGCAGGCGCCCTCTCCGGATACCATGCAGGCGCCGACCGGATTCTCCGGCGTGCATCGTTTTGCGAAGAGGCGGCAGTCCGTCGGCCGGATGACGCCGCGGAGGACTTCTCCGCACCGGCAGCCGGGAAGCTCGTCCGCGGCCGGTTCGATCTTCAGCGCGTATTTCTTCAGGGCGTCGAAATCATGGAAGCGTCCGCGGAGCCTGAGCCCGCTGCCGGGAATGTTGCCCAGTCCCCGCCAGACGGCGTCAGTCACCTCGAGAATTTCATCCATCAGGGCCAGGGCGCGGGGGTTGCCCTCCTCGCGGACGACCCGCTTGTATTCGTTCACCACCCCCGGCGAATGGCGGATCATCTGGTCGAGGACGGACAAAATCGCCAGAAGAATGTCGGCCGGCTCGAAGCCGGCGATGGCGCCCGGGAGGCCGAACTCTTCGGCCACGAAGTCATAGGCCTTGCGGCCGATGACGGCCGATACGTGTCCGGGGTAGAGAAATCCCTGGATGCGGGCTCCTTTTGATTCTAGGAGCGCTCTCAGGGGCGGGGGAATGAGCCACAGGGCGTCGAGGAGGCTGAAGTTCGCCAAGCGCTCCGCGGCAGCCTGTTTGACGGCCAGGGCGATCGAAGGAATAGTCGTCTCGAAACCGGCGCCGAAAAAAACAACATCCTTGTCCGAATTCCTCCGGGCCGTTTCCAATGCCTCCTCCGGGGAATACACGACCTGGACGCGGGAATGCGGCGCGGGGACGGCGGTTTGGAGAGAGCCCTCCCGGGTGGGCACCCTGGTGATGTCCCCGAACGTGGCCAGCACCAGGTTCTCGCGGCGGGAGACGAGCCCGATGGCCGCCCGGTGGAAGGCCTCGGGGGTGATGCACACCGGACAGCCTGGCCCCGATGTCATCTCCACGCCGGCCTCGAGCAGAAGCGCATGGAGGCCGTAGCGATGGATGGCCATGGTGTGCGTGCCGCAGACCTCCATCAGCCGCACGGGATATCCAGCCCGACAAGCCTTGGGGCCGATCGTCCGCAACAGTCCGGCGATGACCCTCCGGTCCCGGAGCTCCTTCATGGGTCCTGGGCGGAGGCCAGCTCCCGGAGCAGGGACAGGGTTTCCCGGGCTTCTTCTTCATCCAGCCGGGAGATGGCGAAACCGGCGTGCAGGATCACCCAGTCGCCCGGCCGGGCATTTTCGATGAAGGCCAGGTTCGTCTTGACTCGCGTCCCGAGGTAATCGACCTCGCCCTGCCCGTTTTCGTCCAAGAGGATGATCTTTGCCGGTATTCCTAAGCACATATTCGAGTCTTCCTCATCAAGAGTCGACGTTCGCCCAGATTACCAGATATTCGACCCTCCGTCCATCCCTGCTCCCTGCCCTCAAATCGCCGATGGCTCCCGCCAGACATTCTGGATAGGACCGAATTAATCAAAATACAACCAGGGCTAGGGGAGGGCTTCAGCGCCCGGCGGGGAAGACGGGTGCTTAGGGCTTGGGTTTCGGCCCCTCTATCCCTTGGTCTGCCGGATGTTTGGGGTTATAATGAGCGGCATGCTGGAGAAGCTCAAAGATTATATCGAGCCCGGCAGCCCCGAAGAAAGGCTGGCCGGAGAGCTCGATGCCGGCCGAATACCGAGGCACGTGGCCGTCATCATGGACGGCAACGGCCGCTGGGCCAGGGAGCGGAACTTGCCCCGCCTCGAGGGGCATCGCGCCGGCGCCAAGTCCGTCCGCGAGGCTGTCGAAGCCTGCGCCCGGCTGGGGATCGAAGTCCTGACCCTGTTCGCTTTTTCCCGGGAAAACTGGAAGCGTCCCCGGAGAGAGGTCGCCACCCTGTGGAAACTTCTCGAAGAATACTTGAAAAAAGAGGGCAAGGTCCTGATGGAGAACAACTTCCGGCTGACCACGATCGGCCGGCTGGAAGAAATCCCCGAGAACGTGCGGGGGCAGCTCGAGCGCGTCGCGAAATTGACATCCTCCAACACGGGGCTGCACATCGTCCTGGCCCTGAACTACAGCGGGCGCATGGAGATCGTGGAGGCGGTCAGAAGATGGGCCCGCCAGGGAGTGAATCGCGCCGAGGACCTGGACGAGGAAAGTTTTTCGCGTTTTTTGGACACGGCCGGCCTGCCCGACCCGGACCTGCTCATCAGGACGAGCGGCGAGTGCCGCGTTTCGAATTTCCTCCTCTGGCAGATCGCTTACTCCGAGATCTGGATCACAAAAGTGTATTGGCCGGATTTTCGCAAAATTCATCTCCTGGAAGCGTTGGTGGAGTTCCAGAAGAGAGAGAGGAGGTTCGGCGCTCTCAGCCCGTCTCGAGACCGCGCTTGAGGCCGCCGGCCGGTGCCTAAGTTTCGGATATTCCAGCGGATTATGAATGTGGAAAAAACTGAACGCCCATAAGCGGCTCCCCACCGCGCTGGTTTTGATCGCCGCGATCATCGCGCTCCTGCACGGAGCCCCTCCCTGGCTGCTGGCCGGCGTGATCCAACTCTTCATTCTGGGCGCGCTCCTGGAATTTTACGGACTGGCGCGGAAGAGGAGACTGCAGCCCCTCGTCCCGGTCGGGGCGGCCTGCGCCCTGATCCTCGGTCTGCCCTCCGTTTTCCCCGGCCTGCCTCAGGGCGCCGCTTTTCCGGCGGCCCTGGCGACGGCCGGGATTTTCTATCTCCTCTATGTGAATACCTTGGAACGGATGGAGGCTTTTCCCCGGTCTTTGGCCGTGACCTTGTTCGGCGCCGCTTATCTAAGCCTGACCCTGAACCACGTCCTGCCCCTGCGCCGTGAATTCGGTCCCTGGTCCGTCACTTTCCTCCTGGCCGTGGTTATTGCCGGAGACACCGGCGCTTTCCTGATCGGATCGCTTCTCGGCCGTCACAAGATGTTTCCCCTGGCCAGCCCCAACAAGACCTGGGAAGGAGCAGCGGGCGGGCTGATTTTTGCCGCGCTGGGAGCCTTCGTCGCCCGGGAGCTGTTTTTCGCGGAGCTCTCACCGCTGCGGGCGGCCTGCTACGGGCTGGCTCTTCACGCCTTCGCTCAGCTCAGCGACCCCATGGAATCGCTTTTCAAGCGAGCTGCGGGCGTCAAGGATTCGGGCCGGCTGTTCCCCGGGCATGGAGGGCTGCTCGACAGGGTGGACAGCCTGATTCTGTCGTTGCCTTTCTTCTACTACCTCATGCTCTTCCGCCCATGAAAGCTTTAACCGTTCTCGGCTCGATCGGCCGGGGCACCCTGGCCGTCGTGGACCATCTCTCCCATCGCTTCCGGGTGGCAGCCCTGGCGGCGGGGTCCAATGTCGGTCTGCTGGCCGAGCAGGCCGAGAAATACCTCCCCTCCCTTGTGGCGGTCCGGGATCCCTCCGCGGCTCAGGAATTCCTCCGTCTCTACCGGGGGCCGGCCCTGCGGGTGGCATGGGGTCCTGAGGGCGCGGCGGAAGCCGCTGTCCTTGATGATACGGACATCGTCGTCTCGGCCACGAGCGGCCTCAGCGGACTTCCGGCGACCCTCGCCGCCGCCCGGTCCGGAAAACGCCTGGCCCTGGCCAACAAGGAATCCCTGGTGGTCGCCGGCAGGCTTTTACTGGAATTGGCCGGGCGGTCGGGCGCTGAGATTGTCCCCGTGGACAGCGAGCACAGCGGCGTTTTCCAATGCCTGGCCGGGGTCAATCGGGAGGACGTCAGGAAAATCACCCTGACCGCCTCGGGAGGGCCTTTTCTGAGGACGCCGATCGAAGAGCTTCCGGGGAAGACCGTGAAGGAAGCCCTGGCTCATCCGCGATGGAGCATGGGGCGGAAGGTGACGATCGATTCGGCGACGATGATGAACAAGGGGTTGGAGCTCATCGAGGCCCGCTGGCTGTTCGACGCCCGCCCCGCGGAGCTCGATGTCCTCGTTCATCCCCAGAGCGTCGTTCACGCGCTGGTGGAGATGAAGGACGGCTCCATCCTGGCTCAGCTCAGCCCGACCGACATGCGGTTTCCCATCCAGTACGCCCTGACGCATCCGCGACGCGAGACTCCGCCCCTGCCGGTCTTGGACTTGACCGCAGTCCAAAACCTGGAATTCTATGCGCCCGACCGGAAAAAATTCCCCCTCCTCGACCAGGCCCGCCGGGCCCTTGAGGAACCCTCGAGTTTCAGCGTCGCTCTCAACGCGGCCAACGAGGAGGCAGTGGCCGCGTTCCTCGGGGGCCGGGTCGGGTTCACGGACATTCCCCGGATCGTCATGGGCGTGCTGGACTCCCATCGCGGCCGGGAGGTCGATTCGTTGGACGACATCCTCGATCTCGACAGCGCCGCCCGTCGGGCCGCCGCTCATCTTATTCCCTGAAGGTGCCGACATGAACAGTATTTTGAACGCCGTCCTGGACAGCGCCCAGTACCTGATCGCTTTCCTCATCGTCTTCACGGTCATTGTCCTCAGCCATGAGCTCGGGCATTTCCTCGCGGGCAAGCTCATGGGCATCCGCGTCGAGGTCTTTTCCCTGGGGTTCGGCCGGAGGCTGTTCGGCTTCAGGCGGGGCCATACGGATTACCGGGTCAGCCTGCTGCTCATGGGGGGATACGTGAAGTTTTTGGGAGAAGGGCTGTTCGAGCCCGGCCGGCCCCTGGAGCCCGACGATTTCATGGCCAAGAAGCGTTGGCAGAGGTTTATCGTCATCGCCGCCGGGGCGCTGATGAATATTCTCCTGGCCTTCGTCCTCCTGGCCGGCATCAACATGGCCGGCGTCCGCGTTCCCCGCTACAAGGAGCAGGCTCCGGTCATCGGTTGGATCGAGCCGGGCTCGCCGGTGTTGTTGTTCCTCAGCGCGGAGGCGCAGGGCGACG
>CAZFTV010000105.1:0-2193 GCA_964521765.1 uncultured Eubacteriales bacterium | reverse complement strand
GGGCTCGCCGGCGGAGCGGGCCGGCCTCCAGCCGGAAGACACGCTGCTCCGCATCAGCGGCCGGAAGCTGAGCACCTGGACGGACGTGGAGCTGGCCATAGGGACTCAACCCGAAAAGGAGGTCGCGGTCGACATCCTGCGCGGCAGCCGGGAGATGACGGTCAGGCTCAAGACCGAGAAGTGGACGCGCTACGAGATGGGCTATGCCGGTTTCTTCGGCAAGATCCTGACCGAGATCCAGTCGGTCGTCCCCGGCTCTCCGGCGGAAAAGGGAGGGCTTCAGGCCGGGGATCTTATCCTCTCCATAAAAGGCCGGCCCGTTTATTTCTACTCGTTCATCGAAGCCGTCGAGAGCAGCCCGGACAGGCCTCTGGCCTTGGAAGTCGTGCGGGAAGGGCGCACCGTCCGGCTGTCCGTCACCCCGCGGCGGGAGGGGCAGGTGGGGAAACTCGGCGTCCTCCAGTCCGCCGAGTCCGTCGAGAAAAAATACGCGTTTTTCCCCGCCCTGGGCCGGAGCGTCCAGGACAACCTGCGGCTGACGACCCTGGTGGTGCGATTCCTGGTCAGCCTGGTCAAGGGAGAGATTTCGACCGAGCAGCTGGGCGGGCCGATCGCCATCGCCCGCATCTCGCGGGAGACGCTGCGGTTGGGTTTAGGAGCGCTCATCAGCTGGATCGCGTTTTTCAGCCTCCAGCTGGGCATCATCAACCTCATCCCCATCCCGGTCCTGGACGGCGGGCAGCTCTTCGTCCTGACCCTGGAGGGGATCCTCCGCAGGGATTTCAGCCCCAAGCTGCGCAAAATCTGGCTGCAGGTCGGGTTCTTCATCTTTGTCTTCATCATCGGTTTCGTCATCCTCAACGACATCGTCAAATTCCTGCCCCGGGGATGGGGGAGCCTATGGCCGTTCTGAGGACGGCGTTCCCGCGGAGGTCCACGCGCCAGGTCCTGGTGGGACGCGTGGCCGTGGGCGGCGGAGCTCCCGTCTCCGTCCAGTCCATGACCAAGACCGATACGCGGGACGTCGAAGCGACGGTCGGCCAAGTCCGGAGCCTGGAACGCGCCGGCTGTGAAATCATCCGCCTGGCTGTTCCCGATGAGGAAGCGGCCGCGGCCCTGGCCTCGATCAGGAAGGCGGTCGAGGCGCCTCTCGTGGCCGATATCCATTTCGACCACCGCCTGGCCCTCCAGGCGCTCCGGGCGGGAGTGGACGGCCTGCGGCTCAACCCGGGCACGATCGGCTCCCGTTCCAAGGTCGAGGAAGTGGTCCGGGCGGCCGGGGAGCGGAAAACGGTCATCCGGATCGGCGTCAACTCGGGGTCTTTGGAGAAGGACATCCTGGCCAAATACGGCGGGGCTACGGCCGAAGCCATGGTGGAGAGCGCGCTCCGCCACGTCTCTTACCTGGAGGCTCTCGGCCACGGGGAAGTGAAAATATCGCTCAAGGCCTCGGATGTCGGCAGGACGCTCGAGGCTTCCAGGCTCATCGCCTCCAGGGTGGACTACCCCCTCCATGCGGGAATCACGGAGGCTGGCGGACCTTACGCCGGAGCGGTCAAATCCGCGGTCGGGTTGACATTGCTCCTGCGCGAGGGCCTGGCCGACACGGTGCGCGTTTCGCTGACCGCGCCGCCGGAGGAGGAGGTCCGGACGGCTTACCGGATCCTTTCCTGCCTGAAGCTGAGAGAACGGGGTCCGGAGGTCATCTCCTGTCCCACGTGCGGCCGATGCGAGAACGACCTCATCGCCCTGGCCGCGGAGGTCGAGAAGCGGCTCGAGGGGTTGAAGACGTTCCTGGTCGTGGCCGTCATGGGTTGTCCGGTCAACGGCCCGGGGGAAGCCCGCGAGGCCGATATCGGCCTCGCTTTCGGCCGCGACAAAGCCCTGATCTTCCGCAGGGGAGAGCTGTTGAAGCAGGTTTCCTCCGCTGAAGCGCTGGATGTTTTTGTCGGAGAAGTCTATTCTCTGGCCGAGGAACTGGAGAGGGAGGGCCGATGACCGGGGACCGGTCTCCTCTCGACGCCGGGCTTGCGGCCAAGGACAGGACCCTGAGGGCGATCCTCGGGGAGATGAAGCGCGTCCTGGTCGCCTTTTCCGGCGGCGTGGATTCCGCTTTTCTCGTCAAGACGGCCGCCGAGGTTTTAGGGAAGGGTGTGCTAGCCGTCGTGGCCGCCTCGGAGACCTATCCACGCC
>CAZFTV010000104.1:0-7105 GCA_964521765.1 uncultured Eubacteriales bacterium | reverse complement strand
ATGGAAGAACAAGAGCTTATCCGGCGTTCCCGGGACGGGGACAGGGAAGCTTTCGCCGTTCTCGTGCGGACATATCAGGTTAAGGTGCACAGATTGGCCTACGGTTTTACGCGCAACGACGCCCAGGCCGACGACCTGGCCCAGGACATTTTCCTCAAGGCCTGGCTCGGCCTGCCGAAGTTTCATTTCCGCTCCGGGTTCGGGACCTGGCTGTACCGCATCGCGGTCAACCACCTGAAGGACCACCTGAGAAAGAGGGCGTCTTCCCGGGAAGTCCCTCTCGAGGAGGCCGGGGTCGACGCCGCCTCCCGCGCCGTCCCCGCGGACAACGCGGAGTCCCTAGAGCGGGAACGGCGGGCGGGGCTCGTCCGGGACTGCCTGGCGGGCCTGCCGGACAAGTTCCGGATGATCCTGACCCTCCGGGACGTGCAGGGCCTGTCCTATGAGGAGGTCTCGCGCGTTCTGGGCCTCTCGGCCGGGACCGTGGACTCCCGCCTGTTCCGGGCGAGGAAGTTGCTCCGGGAAAAGGTTCAAACCCGGATGGCCGGGGGAAGGAGGTCGCCATGAACTGCCGCCAGGCCGAACGCCGGCTCCTTCGCCGGCATGACGGACGCCTGTCGCCCGCCGAGGAGACGAGCCTCGATCTCCATCTCCGATCCTGCCCGAAGTGCCGGGCGCTCGAGAACGACTACAGGCGGCTCTTCGATGTCCTGGCCCATCCGGCGGTCTCCGAGCCGCGGCCTCATTTCTGGCCGAGGCTCGAGGCCCGGATGGCCGAGAGCGAACGGGAGAACGGCTGGGGCGCCGTCCGAAGGTGGTGCCGGAGAGCCGTCCCCACAGCCCTGGCCGTGACGGCCGCCCTGCTGGCCGTCATCCTCGTTTTCACGCCCGGACAGCGCACCGAGCTGAGCTCGAGCGAGGCGCTCCTCCTGCGCGACGACAATCCCCTGGTCGAGACGCGGAGGCTCCTGGAGGAAAACAGGGTGGAGGACAAGAACATGATGCTCATCTTCGCCTCGGGCGAGGACTATTCCTGGGGACGATGAGGAAGGAGAGGCCATGAAAAAACGACCGACAGCCTGGCTCGCGGGCGCCCTGGCGCTGGTTTTCCTGGCCGGCGCCGCGGCCGGCATCTTTTTCGATCGGCTCGTCCTCTCCCCTCGCCGGGACCATCGCCGGCCCCCCTCCCATTTTCCCTCGATGGAGATGATGTCCCGCGAGCTCGGCCTGAGTGCTAAGCAGCAGGCCCGCATCAAGGAGATCTTCGAGCGAAACGAGGAGCGCTTCCGCGCCCTGCGGGGAGACATACGCAAGCATCTGAATGAAATCCGGGAACAGCTCAAGCGCGAAATCGACGCCGTCCTGACCCTGGAACAGATCAACAAGCTTCAGGAGATGATCGCTCGGCATAAAGACAGCGCGCGCCGTGACTACGAACGACACCGTCCCCGCGGCCAAGGCCGTCCCTCCGTCGATCAGAAAGAAGATGAAGGAGAAAGAGCAAGATGAAGATCAAGTTGAGGAAAAAGCACATCATCATCGGCGCGGCCGTTGTCGTGGTCGCGGCCGCCGTCCTGGGACTCACGGTTTTTAAAAAGGGCGGAAACGGCCAAGCGGCCTACCGCACGGAAGCCGTCAGCCGGGGCGACATCGAGGCCGTGGTGACGGCCTCGGGCACGCTCAACCCCGTGGACATCGTCGAGGTCTCGACCCAGGTCTCGGGCCGGCTGGCCGAGATCTACGTTGATTTCAACACGCCGGTCAAGGCCCGCCAGGTGCTGGCCAAGATCGACCAGTCGAGCTTCCTCACGCGCCTCGACCAGAACGAGGCCAACTATCGGAGCACTCAGGCCGCCCTGGAAAAGTCCAGGGTGACGCTGGACAGCATGGCCAAGAAATTCGAGAGGGCCAAGAGCCTGTTCGAGAAGAACCTCATCTCCTTCGAGGAAAAGGAAGACGCCGAGACCCAGTTCCTGAACGCCGAGGCCGACGTCAAGTCGAACGAGGCGCGGCTCGAGCAGGCGCGCTCCCAGCGCGACGCGAGCAAGATCGCCCTGGAATACACAGTCATCCGCTCGCCCATCGACGGCATCGTCATCAACCGCGCGGTCAACGTCGGCCAGACCGTGGCCGCCAGCTTTTCGGCGCCCAAGCTGTTCGAGATCGCCAACGACCTGAGCCGGATGCGAGTCGAGTGCTCGGTGGACGAGGCCGATATCGGCAGGGTTAAGGAGGGCCAGGAAGCCCGCTTCAGCGTGGACGCCTTCCCCAACGACCAGTTCACGGGCAAAGTCACCCAGGTTCGCTACTCGCCCGTCGTGGCGCAGAACGTCGTGACCTACGTCTCCCTGGTCGAGGTCGAAAACCCCCAGCTCAAGCTCCGGCCGGGCATGACCGCCACGGTGTCCATCGTCACCGGCCAGGCCAAGAACGTGCTGCGCGTCCCGAACTCAGCGCTGCGCTTCCAGCCCGACCTGACCGCGGAGCAGATGGCGGCCATCACCCAGAAAGTCCGCGAGGAGATGCAGGCCAAGCGCCAGGCGGAGGGCGGAAGCCAGCCGGCGGGCGGCTCGGGCCAACAGGCCGGCGGGTCGGGAGGCGGCATGATGTTCTCCGGCGGCGGCGCTCCCACGCCGGAGATGATCGCCCGGTTCCGGCAGGCCGGCCAATCCAACCGGTCGCGCCAGATGTCCAGGGTCTGGGTCGAATTGAAGGGCGAACTCCGGCCGGTATTCATCCGGCCGGGCGTCAGTGACAACTCCTACACCGAGATCGTGCGCGGCGAGCTCGAAGAGGGGCAGCCGGTCATCATCGGCAAGAATTCCGGCTCGGCCGCGAGCGGAGCCGGGGGAACACCGCCCCCCGGCAGCATGCGCTTCATGATTCGCTGATCGCCGGCGCGGCGGCTTCGTATATAAGAACGACAAGGAAAATCAAAATGCCCACCGACAACGTCATTATCCGGCTGGAGAACATCGGCCGGACTTACGATGTGGGAGAGACCCAAGTTCACGCCCTGCGGGAGGTGAGCACTTCGATCAAGCGGGGCGAGATGATCGCCATCATGGGGCCCTCGGGGTCCGGGAAGTCCACCATGATGAACATCCTGGGCTGCCTGGACAAGCCCACCGCGGGGAAATACATCCTCGACGGCGAGCCGGTCTCGGCCCTGGCCCGGACCGAGCTGGCCCGCGTCCGGAATCAGAAGATCGGGTTCGTCTTCCAGAGCTTCAATCTTCTGGCCCGCACGACGGCCCTGGAAAACACCGAACTCCCCCTGCTCTACGCCCCGGACGTCAGCACCCAGGTCGCCCAGGAGAAAGCTCTCCAGGCTCTGGCCCTGGTCGGGCTGGAAGGCCGGGAGCATCACAAGCCCAACCAGCTCTCGGGCGGCGAGCAGCAGCGCGTGGCCATCGCCCGGTCGCTGGTCAACAGCCCCGCCCTGCTCCTGGCCGACGAGCCCACGGGCAACCTGGACAGCAAGACGGGCGACGATGTCATTAAGATCTTCATCCGGCTCAACAGGGAGAAAAACATCACCATCATCCTGGTGACCCACGACCCGGACGTGGCCGCCATCGCCGGCCGGAAGATCCACCTGAAAGACGGCAGGGTCGTCAGCGAGGAGAAGAACTGACATGAACATCTGGAGAACGAGCAAGATATCGCTCCGGGCCTTGGGCCGCAACAAGATGCGGTCCTTCCTGACCGCCCTGGGCATCATCATCGGCGTCGGGGCGGTCATCGCCATGATCAGCATCGGCAACGGAGCCCGCGCGGCGGTCGAGGAGCGGTTCAACGCCATGGGCAGCAACCTGCTCTTCGTCCGGGCCGGGAGCCGCGAGTTTCGGGGCGTGCACTCCGGGTCCGGCTCCTTCACCAACCTCAAGGCCGATGACGCCCAGGCTATCCTGGAGCAGTGCGACGCGGTGCGCTACGTTTCGCCCTCGGTCTCGAGCCGCGCCCAGGTCGTCTACGGCAACAAGAACTGGAACACCTCGATCCAGGGCGTGGGCGAGAGCTACCCTCTGATCCGGAACTGGGAGGTGACCGAGGGGGCGTTCTTCGACGAGTCCCACGTCCGCTCCGCGGCCAAGGTCTGCGTCCTGGGCGCCGCGGTCAAGACCAATCTTTTCGAGTTCGAGGACCCCGTCGGCCAGGTCATCCGCGTCGACAAGATGCCCTTCCGGGTGTTGGGCGTTCTCAAATCCCTGGGCGAGTCGGGCGGGTTCTTCAACCGGGACGACATGATCGCCATGCCCTACACCACGGTTCAGAAACGGCTGCGGGGTATCGACTACATCAGCTCGATCGACGTCTCGGCCGTCAGCGCCCAGCGGACGACCGACGCCCAGACGCAGATCGAGGACGTCATGAGGGTCCGGCACAAAATCGCGCCCGGGGCCGAGGACGATTTTTCCGTGGGCAACATGGCTGACATCTCCCAGGGGGCCCAGGAGGCCACGGGCATCCTGACCAAGCTCCTGGGCGGCATCGCCCTCGTATCGCTCATCGTGGGCGGGATCGGCATCATGAACATCATGCTCGTCTCGGTCACGGAGCGCATCCGGGAGATCGGCATCCGCATGTCGGTCGGGGCGCGGGAGAAGGACATCCTGCTCCAGTTTTTGACCGAAGCCGTGACGCTGAGCGTCATGGGCGGCCTGATCGGCATCGGCCTGGGCATCGGGGCTTCCAAGATCCTGTCCAAGGTCGGGGGCTGGACCACGCTCGTCTCTCCGGCCTCCGTCCTGCTGGCTTTTATTTTCGCCGCCTCGGTGGGCATCATTTTCGGGTTCTACCCCGCCCGCAAGGCCTCCAAGCTCGACCCCATCGAAGCCCTGCGTTATGAATGACCGCCGGCCTGTGATAAAAACGACGATTCAGGCGTCCGGTTTATTGATACCAAGGAGTCCACTGCCATGAACAGAACACTGACCGCCATGATCACCCTGATCCTCCTCGGCCTGGCCGTCCCCGCGGCCGCCGGGTTCAAGGAGACCCCCCCTGCGGAGAAAACCCTGAGGCTGACCCTGGAGGACTGTATCCTCAAGGCGCTCAGGAACAATTACGACCTGGCCGTCCAAGTCATGACCCCTGAAACGGCCGATATCGCCGTTTCCCTGGCCGGCGAAAAGTTCATCCCCACCCTGGCCCTAAGCTACAGCCGCCGCGACACGGCCCAGGCGTCCTATTCCTGGCTGGACGCCGCCGGCCAGGTGAAACAGCTCAGGGACAACACCTCGGTTCAGCTCAGCCAGCAGCTCCCCTTTGGAGGCAGCCTGGGGCTGACCCTGACGGGCGCTAAGACCGACACCAATTCCAGCTTCCAGACGATCAACCCCCGCTTCGAGACGCAGTTGAATTTGTCCTTCTCTCAGCCCCTCCTGCGCAACTTCGGGCTGGACATGAGCCGGCGGGAGATCATCGTCGCCCAGAACAACTTCCAGATCGCCGAGAAGGACTTTGCCCAATTCGTTCAGAACCTTGTCTACCAGGTTGAGCAGGCCTACTGGAACCTGGTCTATGCCATCGAGAACCTCGAGGTCCGGAAGCAGTCTCTGAGGCTGGCGGAGGATCTCCTGGATAAAAACAAGAGGTCGGTGGAAATCGGGACCCTGGCCCCCATCGATGTGCTCAACGCCCAGGCCGACGTCGCCTCGCGCGAGGCCGATGTCCTGGACGCCCAGGCGCTGGTGAAAAATTACGAGGACGTGCTCCGGGCGGTGATCAACCTGGCGGCCGATACGCCCGACTCCGGCGGCCTGAGGATTCTTCCCTCCGACAGGCCCGTTTTCGAGGAGGTCGTGGTCAGCCTGGATGAGGCTCTCTCAACCGCCGCGGCCAACAGGCCGGAGCTCGCCGTGAGCCGCATCGACATCCGGAACAGGGAGCTGAACCTGACCTATGCCCGCAACCAGCTCCTGCCCGGGCTGGACCTGACCGCCCAGTACTGGAGCCCCGGCGTTTCAGGGACGCAGATCCTGTACGAGGGGGGAAACCCGCTTTTCGGCGAGGTCATAGGCACGCTCCCCGGCGGAGTGTCCGACGCCCTGGGGGACACGTTCAATTTCAAATACAGGAACTGGTCGGTGGGGCTGACGCTGTCCGTCCCCCTGAACGCGGTCTTCTCCCGGGCCGCCGCGGCGCAGGCCAAAGTGTCGCTCGATCAGTCTCTGGCCCGGCTCAAGAGCCAGGAGCAGCAGCTCGACATCGAGGTGCGGAGCGCCGTGCGGGGCGTCCAGACGAATTTCATGCGCGTCCAGGCTTACCGGGCCGCGCGCGAGCTGGCCCAGAAAAAACTTGAGGCTGAGGAAGAGAAGCTGAGAGTGGGATTGACCACCAACTACTTCGTCCTGCAATACCAGCGGGACCTGGCCGACCGACAGTCCCTGGAGCTCAAGGCCCTGATCGACTACAACCTCTCCCTGGCCAAACTGGCCCAGGTCAAGGGCGTCAACCTCCAGGACAAGAACATCAACCTCGTCGAACTCATGGGCAAAGATTAGGCCGGCTTCTCCTTAAACTCTTTATCCCGCCTGCCCCCTTGTGGAAACAGGACCCCATGGAGATCTGCATCATCACATAAAAGGAAATGCAGTCTTCAAGGCGACAGAGATAGACAACCTCAGGGTTGTTTGATACATTGAATGCTCAAAAAATCAGGCCGTTGCATGCCGAAACGTCGCCGCCGTATCGCCCTCGGGTTCGCCTCGGGGGCCGCCGTCTTGTCCGCGCTCAGCCTTTTTGCCGCGGCCCCGGCCGCGCAGAGCCCGGAATTCCGCATCACCATTCCTGAGCTTCCCGCTCCGCCCAGGATCGACGGCCAGCTGGACAACCCCCTCTGGAAATCGGCCGTCGCGCTCGAAAACTTCACCCAGTTCGAGCCCCAGGAAGGCACCAGGCCATCCGAGAGGACGGTGGCCTATCTGGGACACGACCATGAGAACCTCTATATCGCCTTCCGCTGCTATGACTCCAACCCCAAGGGCATTAGGGCCTGCCTGGCGCCCAGGGACCAGGTGAGGGGCGACGACGGCGTCACGGTCTATCTCGATACTTTCAACGACAGGAAACGGGCCTTCGTTTTCGAGGTCAATCCCCG
>CAZFTV010000103.1:6707-7149 GCA_964521765.1 uncultured Eubacteriales bacterium | reverse complement strand
GATGACGGCGGCCACCAGGTCGAGTCCGGAGTGCACCGCCTCGGCCAGGATGCCCAGGCTGCCCGTTAACAGGCCGACGGCGAGCTTGAGTCCGCAGAGGCAGAGGGCGGCCCCCACGGAGAGCGCCGCCGCTTTTTTCATCTCCCTTGCCGGCTTTTCCATGGGCCTGAGAGTGAAATTATAGCACTCTTCCTGCGGCTCTTAAAATATCCGCTCCGCCCGACTTCACCTCCCCGTCTTCCCGCCGTCGCGGCTCAAGACGCAGCCGTGACAGACTGCGGAAATTGGACCGCAAAGGGAGGCGTGGTAAAATGACCCGAGTGAGGATCAAAGCCGCGCTTATTCTCCTGGCGGTCCTCGCCATGGCCGGTCTGATCCTTGCCCTTCTCTCCAGCCCGGCGCCCGAGCCTGGACTCCAGCCACCATCCTGATAGTCGAGCAT
>CAZFTV010000103.1:0-6659 GCA_964521765.1 uncultured Eubacteriales bacterium | reverse complement strand
CGCGCGGCGGTCGATCTCCTGCTTGACGCGGGCAAGGAACCGCCGGCCCAAAACTGGACCATCGAGCCCGGCGTCATCCGCCGCGCCTTGACGGCCGTGCCGCTCGAGATTCATTTCAACAATGGCCGGGAAGAGTTGGCCTACACCCTCGAGCCGGGCAGGGCTTACACGTTCCGCTATGACGAGAACGACCGGGTCCAGATTTTTCTGGGGTCCCACGGCCGGACCGACGCCGCGGACCTGGCGCCCTTCGTCCCTACGCCTCAACCCATTGTCGACAAGATGCTCGAGCTCGCTGCGGTTTCGGACAAGGACATGGTCTACGACCTGGGCTGCGGAGACGGACGCATCGTCATAACCGCCGCCCTGAGATACGGCGCCAGGGGCGTCGGCATCGACATCGATGAAGAACTCGTCAAACAGTCCAAGGTCAACGCCTTCGAGCGGGGGGTGGCTTCGCTCGTCCGTTTCCTGGCCCTGGACGCCGCCAAGGCTGATTTCTCAGCGGCGACCGTCGTGGCCGTCTATCTCCTTCCCGAGTCCAATGAACTTCTGCGGCCGCGGTTCGAGAAGCAGCTCAAGGCGGGAGCCCGGGTTGTCTGCCACAACTACACCGTCCCGGGCTGGGAGGGGTCTGAATCCCGGACGGCCTTTCTCCTGGACGAGGCCGGAGAAGAGCATAAGATCTACGTCTATGAGATCGGCCGTTCCGGAAAACCGAAGCAAAATAAAATTACGTCGCAACCCGTTTCGTGATAACATAAAACCAGAAAGGAGGAACATCATGCCGGTAAAGAGAACGACCCATCGCAGCTCGAAGGGCACGAAGTTGTATGCTGTTCGCGACAGCAAGGGACGGTTCAAGGACATCCAGACGTACAAGCGCGCCCACAGCATGGACATCAAGCGCAAGGGCAAAAAAGAAGGCGGGTGCAAGAAAGCTCGATAACGCAGAGTCAGGGTCGCGGAGAAGTTTGGGTCCGCGAACTTTTAACACATCATCGCTCACTCCCGCCGTAGGGGAATGTCGGGAGTGAGGCGCGCCAGAGCGGCTTTCAATACAAAAGGTATTCGCGGCGCAGGGCGCGGAAATCTTCCAAGCCTTTCTCGAAGCTTCGGAGAATGTCGGTCACGGGTTTCCCCTGCTCCAAATCCCGGCGGACCGAAGACGTGCCCAGCACCCGGTCGAAATAGTCCGGAATAAACGCGAACTGTTCCGGATACATGCGTCTAACGGCGGCCAGGACCTGAAGCGATACGTCCAGCGGACGGAACGCTTCCCGGTCCGTGACGTGGATCTGCACTCCACCGCACGGCTCGCCCTGGAATTTAGAGAAGGTCGGAGTGAACCACGCTTCTCGGAAGGTCACGCCCGGAAGCTCGAGACCGTTCAAGACGACAGCCAGCTCATAGCCGTCTATCCACGGAGCGCCGCACTGCTCAAAAGGCCTGGTTGTCCCCCTGCCCTCCGAAAGGTTGGTACCCTCGAACAGAACCTGTCCGGGGTAAACCGCCGCCGTGTCCAAGGTCGGCATATTGGGTGAGGGAATCACCCAGGGAAGCTCCGTCTCATCAAACCACATCTCTCGCTTCCAGCCCTCCATCGGGATGACGGTCAGGTCGACCTTCTTCTCCATGAACTTGTCGTTGAACAGACGAGCCAGCTCGCCCGCGGTCATGGCATGCCGCAGGGGGACGGGATAAACTCCGATGAAGGAGACCAGGGCGGGGTATTCGAGCACCGGCCCCTCCAAGGTCCGTCCGTTGACGGGGTTGGGCCTGTCCAGGACGATGAAGGGAATCCCGGCTTCAGCGCAGGACTGCATAGCGTAGGCCATCGTAGCCACGTAGGTGTACACCCGAGTCCCGATATCCTGGATGTCGAAGACCATAACCTCGATATCCCGGACCATGGACTTCTCCAAGGCCTTCCCGGCGTCCGTGGTGTCGAAGGAACGCATGTACTCGTCAATTTTCTTCAGCATGCCCGGGTCGGCCTTCATCGACTGGCCGTAGAGGCTGAAGACGGGCACCCGAAACTTGGAGTCGATGACGAACGGCACATAAATGCCGCCCTGGGTGTCGCCCCTGACGCCGTGCTCGGGACCGTACAACGCCGCGAGCTGAATGTCGGGGCTCCGGTGGAAGAGCTCGGCCGTGCTCCTCAACCGCGAGTCCTGGCCCGTGGGATTCGTGATCAGGCCCACCTTCTTGCCCTTGACCAAGCCCAGATGCTTCTCTAGAAAGACTTCGACCCCGGGTTTAACGCGCGTCCCGGAGCTCTCGCCGGACCATGCCCCGACCGCAGGAAGGAGCGCCAGCGAAATCAGAACCGCGGCCGGAAACCTTGACCGCCCCGGAAGCCGTAAATCCGTCTTGCTCATGGGAACCTCTTTCCCTGTTTAGTAAGGACGACGACCGCCGAATTCATAGGCTTTTGCTGTGCTCAAAAAAGAAAGCGCCCGCTAAGACCATAGCAGCCGAAAAACCGGCCATGGCCGCCAGGTTGAGGGCGGACGGCTGGGCGGAGACGCCGAGCAAGGCTCCGCGCATGCCGTCGATGCCGTAGGTCAGAGGGTCGGCGTAGGACAGGGGCCTCAACCAGGCCGGAAAATTCTTCACCGGATAAATGGCTCCGGATAGGAAAAGAAGCGGGAACATGATGAAGTTCATGACCAGGGAAAAGCCCTGCATGTCTTTCATGTTCGAGGCGAAGACGAGCCCCAGCCCGATGAATGTCACGGCGATGAGAATCATGAACAGCAGGGCCAACGGCAGGCCGGCCCAGGCGGCCGGCCGGAAACCCAGGACCATGGACGCGCCGAGGAGCAGGACTCCCTGGAAGAGAGCGGTGGTCACCCCGCCGGCGATGCGGCCCAGGACGATGGAAACGCGGTTGACGGGCGCGACCATGATCTCCTTGAGAAATCCGAACTCGCGGTCCCAGAGCACGGCCAGACCCGAAAAGGTCGAGCTGAAAAGAAGGCTCATGCCCACGATGCCGGGGACGAGGAAACGCAGGTAGCTCAAGTCGCGGACGCCGCCGGCCGTGAATTTCGACGCGGCCGGCTTATGAGGCGAAGAAGACATATTTCGGGCTCCCTTCGATGGTGAGGCGCGTGGAGTCGGCGGCGGAGCGCGCCCCGTCCCGGCCGATGACCTCAACGACAGGCCCGGGACGGCCATGCGGTTGAATCCCATGCCCAGGAAGGCCAGGAAGAAGAGCGGCATGGCCAGGGCGCCCACGATACGCGACCGGGCGCGCAGGAACCTCTTGACCTCCCGAAGCCACATGACCCAGATCGCCGCGCCGTGAAGCATCAGCGCCTCATGCCTCGGCGCCGGTGTCCGACCTGATATTTTTCAGCCAGGCTTGCTTCCTGGTCGCGGATCGTCCGTCCCGTAAAATGCAGGAAAACATCCTCCAGGCTGGGCTTGCGGAGATGGACGCAGCTGACCACGAGCCGCTTTCCCTGGGCTAGGGCGATGAGCTGCGGGATGCGCCTCTCCCCTTTTTCCATCGTCAGGCTTAAACACCCGTCATGGGCTTGAGCCGTCTTCACCCAGGGAAGCTTGCTGGCTTCCTCCAGCATCTCACCCGTCCCCGTCTCGAATTCCAAGGACACGACGTCGCCGCCCATCATGTCTTTGAGGCGGGAGTGTCGAGGGCGACGAACCGCCCCCTGTCCATGATGGCCACGCGCCGGCAGAGGGCATCGGCTTCTTCCATGTAATGCGTGGTCAGGATGATCGTCACTCCCGTGTCCCGGTTGAGCATCCGGATGTAATCCCAGATGCGTCGGCGGGTCTGGGTGTCCAGGCCGAGCGTCGGCTCGTCCAGGAACAGCACCCTCGGCCTGTGGATGAGACCGCGGGCGATCTCCAGGCGGCGCTTCATGCCGCCCGAGTAATTTTCCACCAGGACTTTGGCCTTGTCGGACAAGTCCACCAGGGACAGGACCTCGTCGATCTTGCGGCGACGGGTTTCCCGGTCCAGGCCGTACATCATGGCGTGGAACTCGAGATTCTCTCTCCCCGTCAGCTTGCCGTCCAGGGCGGGCTCCTGAAAGACGATGCCGATGCTCCGGCGCACGCTGTCCCTGTGGCGGCCGACATCATAGCCCGCCACCTCGGCCCGGCCCGAGGTGGGCTTCAGGAGCGTGGACAGCATGTTGATGATGGTCGTCTTTCCCGCTCCGTTCGGCCCCAGAAGGCCGTAGATCTCGCCCGAGGGGACGGAAAACGACACGCCGTCCACGGCCCGCATCTCGCCGAAAGTCTTGGTCAGGCTCTCGACGCGGATGGCATCGCTTGAAGACCCGGACTCCGCTTCCCGTCGAATGTTCATCTTTCCGCTCTCCGTCCGGCCTGGACGGAAGGAGAGGTAGTTTACTCTTTTTTATCGCCGACAGACAACAGGAAAGCCCTGACGCTCGCACCCTCGGGGCGCATCTTCAACCGGGTCGCCCCTTGATGTTCCCGGTCAGCCCAAAGATCTTCCGTTCAAACTTTGATGAAGATCCGTCGACGATAGAGGGGCAACATCAACAGGACCCAGCCCAGGACATAGGCCAGGGAGAAGACCAGCGAGCCGAGCGCCGGCCCCACCCACGAGGCAAATAGGTTCTGGTATATCCAGGCGTAGAGCGTCTGCCGGTTTCCCCCCGACCCGACTTTGACCCAGAGCAGGGTCTTGGTCATGAGCGTTGAGAGGACAAAAACGGCGATGGCATTCGTGCCCAGGACAAGGAAGGGATAAGCCCAGGCCCTGAGGCGGAACGTTTCAGTGACAAGCACGGTCGCACCCAGGAGCAAGAGCGCCCCGCCTCCCGCAAACAGGACGAAGGTGCTGGTCCAGAGCTGCTTGTTGATGGGCATCTGGGGATGAAGCAGCAGTCCCAGGGCGGCCAGCGCCGCGCCGGCGCACATGAGGGCGGACGCTTTTCGAACAAGCGTCTTGTTCATGAGCAGCCAATCGCCGGCCAGAGTGCCGATCAGGGCGGTGGCGATAGCCGGCATCGTGGAGAGCAGGCCCTCCGGGTCGAATCCCGGCTTGTAGAGGTGGCCGGCCAGAAGGCGGCTGTCGACGTACGCCGGCAAGTTGCCTTCAAGAGTCAGAACCCCCGGGCCGTAGCCGGGCACGGGGATAAGCTTCAGGGCCAGCCAATAACCGGCCAACAGGGCCAGGACGAGGGCCAGACGCGCTTTTTTCCCCGCAACCAGGTAGGCCAGCGAGGCAAAGAGATAGCACAGGGCGATGCGTTGCAGAACCCCGGGCAGCCTCAATCCCGCCATCTGAAAGCGCGGGAAAAGATGAAGCAGCAACCCCAGGACAAAGATGATTCCCGAGCGCGCCAGGACCTTCCGCATAACCTCCTTCTTCGAGCCCGCCGCCTCGATCCTCGCCGAAAGAGACAAGGCCAGGGACACGCCGACGATGAACACAAAGAGGGGAAAGACAAGGTCGGTCAGCGTCCATCCGTGCCAGGACGCATGGCGAAGCGGAGGGTAGACAGATTTCCAGGAGCCGGGGTTGTTGACCAGGATCATGGCAGCGATGGTCAGACCGCGCAGAACATCCAGGGCGCATAAACGCTTCGGGTTCATGGCGAACGATTCGGCGCCTATGGTAGGCCCGGACCGCCGACCTGTCAACAGGGCGGCGGCTTCTATTCAATTTTGACATCCGCTTCAGGGGAGTGGTATATTGAAAGCCTCAGACCATGAAAATCTGGAAGTTTTTAAGGGTAGCGCACGCTTTTATGTTTTTTTCGGCCCTGGTCTTTACCGGGCTCGTGCCGATCTCAGCCCAGGAACCCGAAGAGGAAATCGCCCTCCAGGAATTCCTCTTCAACCTGCCGCTGGGCTACAGCCTGACTCCCCAGGTCCTCGACTTCTTCAACCAAACCGGCCGCGCAACGGACTTCGCCTGGCTCGAACCCGCCCATCACAGCCTGGTCTTGCAGACTCTCCGCGGTCATATCATTTTCAGGTTTGATTCCTCCCTGGCGCCCCTGTCCATGGCCTCGACGCTCAGGTCCCGCTGCGAGTATTTCGCCCTGGGGGAAGAGGCGGTCGTCCAGGAAGCGATGAATCTTAAGGCGGTTGCCAACTTCTATAATAAGAAGACGGCCTTGGCTCCCGACGGCGACCGGGCGCTGGCCGATAACGCCGCCCTGGCTTCCCAATTGGCGCCCTACGCCGACCTGTTTATCATCCGGGCGGAACGCTGGTTGGAAAACGACCTGTCGTCGACACTCGACACATTCCTGGACAACGTCCGGAACGTGGCCGCAGCCGCCAGCCCGAATGTCCGCTTCCAGGTCTGGATCGGACGTTCCGTCGCAGGGGATCGACTGACGGTTGAAGCGCTCTATCGAGCGCTGTCACGTCTGGCCGAGGTCTCTCCCGAAATCCTCGACTGCTTCGGCATCGGACGGCCGGACGCCTGGGCCGAGCCCCAATACGGCAACAACCTTCTGGTGCAGACTCAGTTTTTCATCCGGAGACGGTCTTTCATACGACCGCAAACGCCCGAGCCCCCTCAAAATTTCAGCGCCGTACCCCTCGGGTCCTCGGAAATTCTCCTGACCTGGACCGACGCCTCCTCGGACGAGCTCGGTTTCCTCCTGAAGCGCGGGCCTATCCCGGGCAGGCCG
>CAZFTV010000102.1:3836-7181 GCA_964521765.1 uncultured Eubacteriales bacterium | reverse complement strand
GCGGTGAGGCTTCGCTCGTTTCCCTCCTCGAAGAAGTACTGGAAGGTGGTCCCGTCCACGAAGCCGGCGCCGGCGGGGTTCACGGACAGGGCGGTGGGCTCCTCGGCCCCGGCGGCCGTCCCGGGAACGGCAATCTTGAAAGTCTTCGAGGATTTTTGTCAGCCCGGCCTCAAACTCATCGACGGTCTGAGTCCCGGCCAGGAAAAGGGGAACGTCGTTCGTGCCGAGCTGGACCAGAACGGCGTCCGGGAGAGCGCGGCGCCATTTCTCCTCATGTTCGCGAAAGAAGCTTTGATAGGTCTTTGTGTTCAACCCGCCCTGGGCCCACTCGAGAAGGACGAGCTTGCGTCGGCGGGGTCGCAGGAGCTGCCGAAAGTAATACGGCATGGGCCGCATCAGGCTGTCGCCGGCACAGGACAGCACAAGGGGAGGGGGGGGCTCGGGCTTGCAGGCGCCCAGGAACAGGCAGAGAATCAACAAAGCCTTGATCCCCAGGCTTCGGGAATGAGCGATATTCTTTGCCATTGGAGCGATGGCTTGTTTATAATGAATCCGACGGAAAATATCAACGGCGCATCGAGAGTTCGGAGGAAATGAGCTTAAAGGGCGCGGCAATTTCCGGAGAAAAACGAGCAGGCCGGCCATGGCGGAGGGGGGGAGTGCTGCTTCTCCTGGCGGCGTTTCTTCCGACCCCGGCGGCCCCCTCATCCAACGAGGACTTCTCTCTCGGCGCTTCCCTGGATTGGAACAGCCGCTATATCTGGAGAGGGATAACGGCCGGCGAGACCGCCGTTCTTCAGCCGAGCATCTGGACGAGCCTTTTCGGCTATAACCTCGAGGCCTGGGCCAATTATCCCCTGCGGGGCTCAGACGGGCGAAGGGGTTTCGATGAGTTCAATCTATTCCTCGAGGGGACATCGCCGCGTCAAGCCTTGGCTGTCGTCCCCGGCTTGAATATCTATACCTACCCACACGCGGAGGAGAACGAGTCCTGGACGGCCGAGATCGCCCTGACGTTCTATATGCCCGTCGGACCCGTCTGGTTGTTCTGGGAAAACGACGTGGACGTTGTCTCTCACCGGGCCGCCTATTATGCCGAGTTCGGACTCCAGGCGGGACGCGACGTGGCGGAAAGCCTCAACCTGGAAGTCGCGCTGGCTCAGGGCTACGCCACCGCCGGTTTCAACGCCGCCTACCTCGGGATCGCGCAGTGCGGTCTGACCTATCTCACGGCCCATATCGGGATCGGGTGGCGACTGGCCGGAATCCTGACCCTGACTCCTCATCTCGAAGCCGTGTTCACCGTCGGCCGGGAGCTGCGAAAGGAGCTGGGAACCGGGGTTCGTTTCAATCTCGGGATGGCCTTGACCCTGGGCCGGGACTGACCGCCTTGAGGAGCGCGGCGGTGCGCGGCTATTTCATGCTTTCCTAACGCCCCCCGTTCTGTTATTATGGAGCTCGAGCGGAAGAGACCGGTTGGAGTCGAGGACGAAAGACACTGTCCAGCCGTTAAACACAATCATATGGAGGAATTCATGAGAAAAGCCATGGCTTTCTATCTTTTCGGCCTCCTGGCCCTCGGCTTCCTGCCCGCCTTGTCGGCGGAGCAAGTCGATGAGACCAAGGCCGAGGTTCCCGAGCTTTCCGCCTTCCACGACGTCATCTATCCCATCTGGCACACGGCCTATCCGGACAAGGATTATGCCGCCCTGCGGAGTTTCGCTCCCGAGGTGAAGGACAAGGCCCAGGGCATCCTCTCCGCCAAGCTGCCCGGCATCCTGCGCGACAAGCAGGAGAAATGGGACGCCGGACTGGCCGAGTTCAAAAAGGCCGTGGAAAATTACAGCGCCTCCTCCGACTCCGGAACGGACGAAGACATCTGGAAGGCCGCCGAGGTTTTACACGACAGCTACGAGAAGCTGGTCCGCATCATTCGGCCGCCGCTCAAGGAGGTGGACGAATTCCACCAGGAGCTTTATGTCCTCTATCACCGGCACCTGCCCGGCAAGGACATCGCGGCGATCGCGGCCTCAGCGCCCGTGCTGCGCGAAAAAGCGGAGGCGGTAGCCCGGGCGACGCTCTCCAAGCGGCACGAGTCCCGGCTGGAGTCTTTCCAGAAGGCCGCCGCCGGGCTTATCCAGGCCTGCCGGGAGCTTGAGCAGGCGTGCGCCGGCGCGGACGCGGAGGCCGTCCTCGCATCTGCTGAACGGCTTCACTCCAGGTATCAAGAGCTGGAAAAAGTTTTCGATTAAGCTAGGATTTTTCCACGAGGACCTGAAGCATTTCGAGCTCGTCGGCGTCGAACCAGATCCTGCGGCAGGACAGGCATTTGTCCACGGGGATAAAGAACTGATAATTGTAGGGATAGGACATCATTCTTGCCCCGCAACGCGGACAGAGGAGGTCGCCCGACGGCTTGCGGCCCGCTTTCCGGTCGGCCACCAGCGGGTTCCTCAAGGACCTTCTCTTGAAATCCATCGCTTTACTGACGAGTTCTCCCGAGAAGTCGTATTCCTTCCGGGCCAGGATGCGCTCCACGCCGGACATGGACACAAGCCGGCCGCGGCAGGAAGGACAGGCTTTCACGGCCACGCCTTCATAGAAATCGTCCGCAAGCGTCTTCCGGCAGCGCGGACAGGATTCAATCCTCCCGCCGGTCTCGGCCGAAAGCTGTCTCCGGCCGAGGCGCCGCACCGCACCGCGGACAGCCGGAAATTCCCCGGCCCGGGCTTCAAGCCTGTCCCGGTCGTTTCGGACCTGGATCAGGAGGGAAAACTTCGGGTGGCTGACGAGCTCCTCATCCGTCAGCGGTGCGGTCCACTTCCGGGCGGATTCCCGGAGTCTCCAGATGCGGTCCGGCTCGTCGGCGCCGGGCGGTGATTCGTCCCGGTTCGGGACGGGGAGAGGATGTTCCCGTTCTTCTTGAGCGAAAAGGAGGCGTCGGGACTCTTCCCTGGCTTGCTGGCTTTTCCAGACGAGCTCGATGATTTCGTCGGGGCTCTTGGCGGCCATGTCCGCCAGGGCGCGTATCCGTTTGGACAGGGGAGGATGGGTATGAAATAACGAGGCCTTCCAACCCGGGTCTTCGCTGGCCGGGTTCGAGGAAACGATGAGCAAGGGGGCATAGACCAGGCTGAAGTCCCCGACGAAGCTGTTTTTCAAGCCGGCCTTGTAGATCACGCGAGCCAGGCTGACCGGGTCGCGGCACAACTCCACGGCCGCGGCGTCGGCCAGAAGCTCCCGTTCGCGGCTGATGAGCATGCTCAAGACGCGGAGCACGGCTCCGGACAGGGAAGCGCCCAGAGATCCGAGGCCTTGCGCGGCGGAGGGGACGGCTCGGCCCGC
>CAZFTV010000102.1:922-3812 GCA_964521765.1 uncultured Eubacteriales bacterium | reverse complement strand
GGCAGGGGAGCCTCATCCCTTTCCGGCTTCAGCGCCAGCGCCATCCGGTCGAAAAAATCCGCCAGGGAGCAGAGGAGCGTAATGTAAAAGACGTCGCCTTTCAAAATATGGGCCAGCTCATGGGCCACGGCAGCTTGGATCTCTTCGCGTGTGCTCTCAGCCAGCAACCCCTCTGTAGCCACGACGGCCGGCGTTCCGTCCGCCTCGATGAGCGCCAGGGAATTCACGGCCAGGAAGGGCAAGACATACGCTCTTGTCCGGGGCAGCCCCGACGAAATCCGGATTTCCTCGACGGTGTTGAGGAACCGGGCGTGGTAAAGGTCGCCGGGGTCGGGCGCCGCGGCGCCCAGGCGCTTCAGGATGAACGCGGCGCCCGAGCGCCGGGCGGAGAGGTATTGGACGGCGGCCAGCAGAAAGGCCGCGGCAGCCGTCCCGATCAGGACGCGAAAGGCCAGGACCCGAGTGGTCCGGAACATATCGCCCAGAGCCAGGTCGGCGACGCCCAAGACAAGAAAGACCGATAGCGCGCAGACGAGAAAATAAGCGAAGAAGAGGATTGCGGTGAAAGACAGGCTGATCCGCCAGCGCCGTCTCTGGACTTCGTAAAAATTAGGCCGTTTTTCCGGGATCAATGTTTTTCCATGGTAAAACAAGGGAATCGACCGGGTCAACATCCAGAGAGGAGGGGAGTTGAGCACCAGGGAGCCCCGGGCCGCGCCCGGCGCTTCAACGATCAACCAGGCAGAAGAAGATGCAGGTCAAAGACAAAGGGGAGAGGCCTGAAAAAGGCGGGATGATCATCGATCCTGGGAAGGATTTGTCGAGATGAAGGGCCCTGTGTTATAAAGCCGGTCATGCGGACCCGCCATAGGGAAAGGGAGAGATCATGATGAGAACTCGGCCGACGGTTTTGCGAGGAATGAGCCTGGCCGCGTGTTTCTTGTGTTTGTCTTACGTCTTCGCCGCGGCCGCTCCGGAGAAAAGAGAGATGACCTTCGTTGAGGTCATGAAGCTCCGCCAGATCTCGGACCCGGTCATTTCGGCCGATGGCGCTTGGGCGGCCTATGCGGCGCAACCCGACAGGGGAGACGGTGAAGGGATCGTGCGGAGCGTGAAAGGGAAAACGTCTTTCAAGGTCGACCGAGGCGCCAAGCCTGTTTTCTCCCGGGACTCCCGGTGGGTCGCTTTCAGCGTCAAGCCTGAAGCCCTGGCCCTCGAGAAGGGGGGGAAGGACAAGCCCCGGCCGGGAATGGCCCTGGTCCGGACGGCGGACGGAGATACCGTCCACATTGAAAATGTCGACCGCTTCGCCTTTTCCAGGGATTCCTCGTGGCTGGCGTATCTTCTTCTGCCGGACGAGCCGAAGGCCGGAGAAGGCCGGCCGGAATCCGACAAGGAACCGAAAAAAGAAAAAGGCCGGACGCTGGTCTTGAGGAAGCTCGCTTCGGGCGGCGAAATCCGCATCACGCAAACGCTGTCCTTCGCTTTCGACGAATCCGGCGGGCTCCTGTCCTATGATAGGCTCGGCCCTGAGGCGCGGGACAACGGGCTCTACGCGCGGCTCTTGAGCCGGGAGGGGGCTCCGGAGAAGGCCGTGGTCCAGGAAGCCGGCGTTCGATACTCCAATCTGGCCTGGCCCGAGAAGGAAAACCGCTTGGCTTTTACGGCCGCCGCCCTGGACGATCAGGACCGGACGGGCCCGGGGACGCTCTGGATCTGGGAAGCGGGGCCGGGACGGCTGCGCAAAGCCGTCGAGCCTCAAGCCGTGCTCTCCGGATGGGGGATTCCCGAGAAGAACCGGCTGGTCTGGACGAAAGACGGCCGGAGGCTCTTCTTCGGGATCAAGCCCCTCGCTCGGTTCGACGTCGAACAGAAGAAAAAGGATGAAGATCCGGCGAGGGAGGAAGACCTCACCGACCCGGAGAAAATCCTGGCCAAGCGGGAAGTCGATGTTTGGCACTGGAACGACCCGCTGATCAATTCTCAGCAGAAGAAAGCCTGGTCCCGTTTGAAAGAAAAGCTCTACACCTCTGTCTATCATCTCGATTCAGGCCGGATGGCGGCCTTGGCCGGAGAGGACGTCCCGCTCGTCGAGCCCGTGGAAAATTCCGCCCTGGCCCTCGGCCTGTCCGATGTTCCTTATCTCAAGGACAAGACATGGGACGAGGAATACTTTGACCTCTATCTTATTTCCCTGGCCGACGGTTCGCGGAAGAAAATCGCCTCCCGCCTCGCCTCGACCTACAGCTCCCGGCCCTCCCAGTCCCCGGGCGGAAGGTATGTGGCCTACTATGACCGGCGACACTGGTTTCTTTATGACGGCCGGCTGCAAAAAACCAGAAACCTGACGGAATCTCTGGATGTCTCATTTGCCGATGAGGACCATGACACCCCGGGCTCCCCGCCCGGCTACGGCGTGGCCGGCTGGCTGGAGGGAGACCAGGCCGTGCTGATCAACGACAAGTTCGATGTTTGGGCTTTCCCCGCCGGAGGGGGGGCGCCCATGATGTTGACGGCGGGGGAGGGCCGCCTCCAGAACCGTGTTTTCCGCGTCGTCAACACCGACCCGGAGGCGCCGTTCTTTAAAAAAGGACAAACGCTTCTCCTGTCCATGGTCCATGAGCGCAAAAAACACTATGGTTTTTATTCGACGGTCATCGGTCGGCCCGGGGTGACGAGGCTCCTCGAAGAAAAGAAGAAATTCGTCTTCAGGACCAAGGCCGAGAAGGCCGATGTTCTGCTTTACACCCGGGAGAGCTTCGACGAATTTCCCGACCTGTGGGCCTCGGACGCGCTCTTCTCCGAGGCCGGGAAAATCAGCGAGGCCAACCCCCGGCTGGGCGAGTTCGCCTGGGGCAGCGCGGAGCTCGTCGAGTGGCTCAGTCTCGAC
>CAZFTV010000102.1:0-818 GCA_964521765.1 uncultured Eubacteriales bacterium | reverse complement strand
CCAGACCGTCGTCAACCCCCGGCCGTGCTTCCCGGTCTACGCCGGCCGCGGCTACTGCGTCTTCCTGCCCGACGTCGGATACGAGACGGGCCGGCCCGGGCTCTCCGCCTTGAAATGCGTAGTCCCAGGCGTGCAGAAGCTCATCGACATGGGCATCGCCGACCCCAAGGCCCTGGCCCTCCACGGGCATTCCTGGGGAGGCTACGAGACTGCCTTCATCATCACCCAGACGGACATGTTCGCCTGCGCCATAGCGGGCGCGGCGGTGGGCAACATGACCAGCGCCTACAGCGGGATCCGCTGGGAGTCGGGCGTGGCCCGACAGATGCAGTATGAAAAACAGCAGAGCCGCATCGGCGCCAGCCTGTGGGAGAGCCCCGGGCTCTTCTGGGCCAACTCGCCTGTTTTTATGGCCGACCGCATCCGGACGCCGCTCCTGCTCATGCACGGCGACGAGGACGGCGCCGTGCCCTGGTACCAGTCCATCGAGATTTATCTCGCCCTGCGCCGTCTGGGCAAGGACTGCGTCTTCCTCCAATACCGGGGGGAGCCGCATCATCCCCAGAAGTACGCCAACAAGCTGGATTATTCCATCAAGATGATGGAATTCCTCGACCATCACTTGCGGGGTTTGCCCGCGCCCGAATGGATGACCAGGGGAGTCGCTTACGACGGCAGGTGAATCGACCTAGTCGCGGCTCCTGGGCAGCCAGACCGCCATCTCGCCGGCTCCCCGGTGGGACCAGGCAAAGTAGGGGACGGCCGTCAACTTGGAGGGGGAACCCGCTTCGCGTTTCCCCCTTCCAACGGTCGCTTCG
>CAZFTV010000101.1:0-7256 GCA_964521765.1 uncultured Eubacteriales bacterium | reverse complement strand
CGATGGGGCAGCCCGGCAGGAAGGCATCCACCTTGACGTAGGCGTCCAGCGGCTTGGAAGGCCGGGGCCGGGTGTGCGTCATCTCCGTCCGGCCATAGACCTGCTTAAGGTTCTCCTCCCACTCCTTGGGATCGAGGAAGGCGGCCTGCACGCCGCCCAGCCCGGCGCAGATTCCGATGGCCACCAACACCTTGGCCCTCCGGCGGATGTCCTCGAGTTCCTTAAGGTCCTTGTCTGAGGAGACCGAACCCTCCACCAGGGCGATATCCAGCTCGCCGTCGATGTTGTCGCTCTTGGCCATCAGGAAGGCCTCGATGTCGGCCGCCTGGAAGATGTTGAGCAGCTCCTTCTCGCAGTCCATGATGAGGAGGGCGCAGCCGGCGCAGCCGGTCAGTTCGTAGATTCCGATTTTCAGCTTGTCTTTCTTCATGGCCGCCTCCGCTAGATGAGCTCCCGGATATGGAGGACGTCCCAGTAGGTGAAGACCGGGCCGTCCAAGCAGGTGTAGATGTAGTCGATGGCGCAATGGCCGCACTTGCCCACCCCGCACTTCATCCGGCGCTCCAGGGTCATCAGGATCTGGTGCTTGGGGATGTTCAGTTTGACGAATTCCCGGATGACGAATTTGTACATAACCGGCGGGCCGCAGACCAGGCCGAAGGTGTTATCGGCGTTGATCCCGGACAGCTTGGGGAAGAGAGTGGTCACGACGCCCACGTTCTCGGTCCAGTGGCCGGTGTCATCGGCATCCACGGCCAGGTGGCATTCGAGGTCGCCGCGCTCCTTGAGGGCGAAGTACTCCTCGCGGAAGATCATCTCCGAGGGCTTCTTAGCCCCGTGGAGGACGATCACCTTGCCGAACTTATCCCTGTTGTCCAGGCAGTAGAGCAGCACCGAGCGGAGCGGGGCCACGCCCAGGCCGCCCATGACGATGAGGATGTCCTTGCCCTCCATCTCGTCCGCGGGGAAGCCGTTGCCGTAAGGCCCCCGCACCCCGATCAGAGCGTTCTCCTTGAGTTCGAACAGGGCGCCGGTCACGGAGCCCGCTCTGCGGATGCAGAACTCGAGCAGCCCCGGCCGGGAGGGCGGCGAGGACAGGCAGAAGGGCGCCTCGCCCGCGCCGAGGACCGAGATCATGGCGAACTGGCCGGGCTTGTACTTGAAGGTCAGGGCCTGCTGCATGTCCACGAAACGCACCTGGAAGAATTTCACGTCGGAGGTCAGGTGGTAGGTCCGGACGATACGTGCCGGAAGCGGGAGGAAGGGATTTTCGTGCGTCGCGCACTTGGTTTCGCCGTTCATGATTTCATCTCGCTCTCAAGCCGGGTCCAGAAGGCCTTGGGCACTCGGCCTCCCAGGGACTCGGCGACCGACTGGACGTTGATGTCTACGGGGCAGGTCACGATACAGCGGCCGCAGCCGACGCAGCTCGGCTTGCCGTATTTGCTGATGTAGGCTTGGAGCTTGTGGGTGTACCACAGTCGCAAGCGGTCGGCCTTGTGCTCGCGGAAGTTTTCGCCGCCGGCGACCATGGAATACTCCACCAGGGTGCAGGAATCCCAGAGCCGGAGGCGCCGGCCCGGCTTGCCGCCCAGGGCCAGCTTGTCCATGACGTTGTAGCAGTTGCAGGTGGGGCAGACCATGGAGCACGAGCCGCAGGCCAGGCAGGCCTCTCCCGCCTTCTCCCAGAAACCGGCTTTGTACCGAAGCTCCATCAGGTCGGGCATAGCCAAGAAGTTGACGTCCAGGCGGTAGGCCTTCTCCCGGTCGATCTGCCGCTTGATGTAGCGCTCGATGTCGGAGTCGTCGAGGTTCTCCTCGAAAAGCTCGGGCTTCAGCCGGATGAGGTCATCGCCGTCGCTAGAGCCGACCCACACCAGGAAGGTGTCCTCCAGGTCGGTGAAGAACAGGTCGAAGCCCTCCTCGATGATGTGGGTCCGGGTGGACTTGGCGAAACAGTACTCGTCCGGCCAGCAGCTCAGCCCCAGGATGAGCGTTTTCCTGCGCGCCTCGATGTAGTAGGGGTCGGGGTACTCCTGGGCGAAGAGCCTGTCCAGGGTGAGCAGGCCATGGATGTCGCAGGGATGGATACCGAACAAGATCCGGGGCGAGATGTGGGACAGGTCCTCTAGGTAGCCCTCGTGGGTGAAGGTGAAGGTGTTGAAACAGGGAGGCACCATGAGCTTCTTGGGCGGGAGGAGGGTCCGGGTGGTCTTCATTTCGATCCGGTTGTAGTCCTCGATCCGGTCGAAGATGTACTTGTCTCCTTTCCTCACCGGAGCCCAGATCTGGGCCGTCCGGGATATGATCTCAAGGAAAGGATGAAAATTGTTCTTCTTGAGTTTGACGATTCGCATGTTCCTCCTTCGGGCTTACCTCCGTCATGGCTGCCGCGGAAAGCCGAGAGATGCATAAAGAAGATTATTAATAGTGCAATTTCCATGCCTGGAAGCAATAAGCCCCAGGGAAAAAATGAGGTACGAATTAATTGATAATAAAGAAGATATGAAGACAGGGGGAAAACGAAATTTTTCTAGGAACAAAGACCGGGGAAAATCTCCCCGTTCACTGTTCCCTTATGACATACCAAGGGGGAAAACCCTATTCCAATTCATACTTCTTGACCTTGGCCCACAGGGTCTTGCGGTCGATGCCAAGGACCTCGGCCGCCCGGCTCTTGTTCCCGTACTGGGCCCGAAGCACCGTGCGGATGTATTCCTTTTCTACTTCCTCCAGCGTGCGGAACTTCCCGCCCGCGGGGCCCAGGCTGGTCGCGCCGGCCGAGATGCCGTGGTACATGAGGTTGTCCAGGTCGATGACCTCCTCCTTGGAAAGGACCACGGCCCGCTCGATGGTGTTCTCCAGCTCGCGGATATTGCCCGGCCAGTCATAATCCTGGAGTGCTCTTAGGGCCCGGGGCGTGATAGCGGTCACGCTTCTCTTGGCCCGCTTGTTGTACTTCTGAAGGAAGTGCTCGGCCAGCAGGGGAATGTCCTCCTTACGCTCCTTGAGCGGCGGGAGGTGGATGGGGACGACGCTCAGGCGGTAGAAGAGGTCCTCCCGGAACTTCCCCTTGCGCACCAAGTCCTCCAAGTTTTCGTTGGTCGCGGCCAAAATGCGGATGTCGACCTTGATCGGATGGGAGCTCCCGATCCGCGTCACCTCGCGCTCCTGGATGACCCGCAGCAGCTTGGCCTGGATGTTGAGGCTGATGTTGCCGATCTCGTCCAGGAAGATCGTCCCCCCGTCGGCCACCTCGAAGCGGCCGTGCTTCGTCTCATGGGCGCCGGTGAAGGACCCCTTGACGTGACCGAAGAGCTCGCTCTCGAAAAGCGTTTCCACCAGCGCCCCGCAGTCCACGACCACGAAGGCCGCCTTGCGGCGGAGGCTGTGGCAGTGGATCTCGCGGGCGATTAGCTCCTTGCCCGAGCCGCTCTCGCCGGTGATGAGGACGGTGCTCTCCGCGGGGCTGACCTGCCGGACGATATCCAGCACGCGGGCCATGGCCCGGCTCCGGCCCACCACCAGGTTGAACTCGTCCCGCGACTCCAGCTCGCGCCTCAGGTAGAGGTTTTCGATGAGCATCTTCCGCCCGTCCAGGGCCCGGCGGACGACCACCCGCAGCTCCTCCGGAGTGAAGGGCTTGGACATGTAGTCGAAGGCCCCACGCTTGACCGCTTCCACGGCCGACTCGAGCGAGGCGTATCCGGTGATGATGATGACAGGCGTTTCGGGGGCGGTCTCCTTGATGCGACGCAGGACGTCCAGGCCGTCCATTCCGGGCAGCTTCAGGTCCAGGAGGACGGCATGGAATGGCTCGGAGTTGAACAGGGCCAGGCCCTCCGCGCCTTGCCGGGCTTCCCGGACATCGTAGCCTTCCCGTTTCAGCGTCTGGCCGCAGGAGTCGAGGATGGCCTGGTCGTCGTCGATGATGAGCAGGCGGGGCGTGTCCTTCATACTGGCGGCCTCTCGTTTTTCAAGGGGAGGAGGATGATGAAGGTGGCGCCTTGACCGGGTTCGCTTCGAACTTGGATGTCGCCCTGGTGTTTGCGGATGATGCTGTAGCTGATGGCCAGGCCCAGGCCCGTGCCCCGGCCCACTTCCTTGGTGGTGAAGAAAGGTTCGAACAGGCGCTTCATGTCCTCGGGCCGGATGCCGTGGCCCGTATCGGCGAATTCCAGCCGCAGCGTACCGGCCGTCTTGTCGGCGGCGGCGCGGATGGTGAGCCTGCCGTTTCCGTCCATGGCCTCGGCGGCGTTCATGATGATGTTCATGAACACCTGCTGGAGCTGGGCGGCGTCGGCTACAACCCTGGGCAGCGGTGCGTACTCCTTGCGGAGGTCGATGTTCTGGAAGAGGGCTTGGCGTTCGACGATGGCCAGCGCCCCCTCCACGACCTCGGTCACATCGGTGGGGATCATCTCCGGCTCCTTGGGCCGGGCGAATTCCAGCAATCCCTTGACGATGTTCTTGCAGCGGGTCGTCTCCTTGACGATCTTTCTCAGGTTCTCCTGCTGGGGCGCGTCCTTGGGAGTATCCTCCATGATAAGGTGGATGTAAATGAGGATGCCGCCCAGGGGGTTGTTGATCTCGTGGGCGATGCCGGCCGCCAGCTTGCCCAGGGAGGCGAGCTTCTCGGACTGGACGAGGCTGGCTTGTGTTTCCCGCAACTCCCGGGTGCGCTCCTCCACGCGCTTTTCCAGGGTCCGGGTCCAGTCCACGAGTTTCTCGTTGGCCGCTTCCAGGTCGTCGGTCATGCGGTTGAAGGAGTCGGCCAGTTGGCCGACCTCATCGCGGGAGCGAACCTCAACCCGATGGGAAAGATCGCCCCGGGAGATCTCCTGAGTGGCCGCGGCGATCTTCTTAAGAGGCTTGATGATCTGGCCGGTGGATATGAAGAGCATGGCCAGCAGGAACAGGACACACAACCCGGCCACCAGGATGAAGGCCGACATGACCCTGGCCGTAGTGTCCAGGTAGGGCTGCTCCAGCATGCCCACGTAGAGGATGCCGATGATGTTCTCCTCCGGGTCGCAGATGGGCTCGTAGGCGGTGATGTACCAGTCGTTGACCACGAAGGCCCTGTCGATCCAGGGCTGGCCGCGGATGAGCACCGCCTCCCGCACTTGCCGGGAGATGCGCGTGCCCACCGCCCGCTCGCCGCTGCGGTTCCGGACATTGGTCGAGATGCGCAGGTCTTGTTGGAAGATGGTGGCCGTGCCGATCTCCACGCCCTTGTACCTCTCGCCCTTGTAGACGAGCTCCTTGACCCGGTCCACGATCTCGTAGTTGCGGTTGAGGAGGATTCCCCCGTAGAGCACGGCCAGCGTCCGACCGTCCACGTCCCGGACGGCGGCGGCGGAACGAAGCATCATCCCCTTGGTCTCCACGGTATCCGGCCGATCGGCGGCCATGGGCGTGGGCAGGATCTCCATGTCGGCTTGGCCGGCCAGGTCTTCACCCTCCTCGAGCAGTTCTTCGCGGGAGACGATCTGGACGCCGGAATGGAGACCTCCCTTGAGAGCCCGGCGTACCAATGCGTCGCCGGACTTGTCGTCGCCCCGAACTTCGGGACGGCGCGTCCGGACCAGGACCCGGCCCCGGCTGTCGGTCAGGGTCAGGATGTCCAGGCCGTAATCGGTCCTGACCCGGTTGAGGTATTGTTGCAGGATGTCGGTTCGGCCCAGGGGGACGGCGTCCCTCAGGCTTTCCCGGGCCGCGGTCAGGCCGATGATGTCCCGGATGTCGTTGAGCTTTTCGTTGAAGACCAGGCGGGCCGCCGAGATGTCGTGCTTGACCTTGTTCTGGGCCTGACCGATGAGCGTGTCCCTGACCAGGCGGTAGCCTACGACCAGCGAAGCCAGGCCTCCGACGACGATGATAGCCAGAAAAGTCAGGATGAGCTTTGTCCGCAGGGACAATTGCTTGAATCTGATGGCCATGGGCTCCGGGCTCCTTATTCTAGGATATAAAAAGGGGACGGTCTTTGTCTACCGACCGTCCTTCCGCCGGACCTTATCTGGAGAGCCGATGGACGAGGTTCCTTTCCTTGTCGATAATATCGATGACCAACGGTAGATCCCCGGGCAGGGCGTCCACCTCCACCTGCCGGGTGATTCCGTATGGGCTGATCACCTCCGGATATAAGTAATCCCATATGATACATAAATTGTATAGGAATATCTAAGTTGATTTGACAAGCTATTTCTAATTATATAAACTTCTGCTTAAAATTAATCAAAGAAAGAGAAATATTGAATCATAAAAATAAATTCATAAGGAGGGAAAAATGGCGGTCAGATTAGCAGAAGAATGGTTCACCATCTGTGCGGGATGCGAAGTCACTATACTGGACATCGGAGAGCCGCTCCTCGACCTTTTGCCCAAGTTGGAGATTGTCCATATGCCGGTCCTCATGGATCATAAAATGTGGGGACAGACCGGCGATGAGAGAGGGCCAGTCATTCCTGAAGCTGATGTGGGAATCATTTCCGGGGGGATCCGGATAGAAGAGAATAAAGAAATAGCCAAAGAGATGAGGAAAAAGTGCAAAACCCTCATCGCTTTGGGATCCTGCGCTTGCTATGGCGGCCTTCCGGCCCTGGCGAATCAATTTACAGTTGACGAAATTTATGACAAGGTTTTCCGGGGTTGTGTTTCCACTGAATCAGCAGATACTCCCACGGGAGTTTCGCCATTCACGGACAGGGTTTATGCTTTGCATGAGGTGGTGAAAGTCGACCTCAAACTGCCCGGGTGCCCGCCAACGCCAGAAATGGTTACCGAGGCGCTGACCGCCCTCTTAGAGGGAAGAGCGGTCAACCTTCCAGCAAAAAGTGTGTGCGATGAATGCCCGACGATCCGGGAAAAGAAGGCTGTGGCCAGCTTGAAGAGACCTCTGGAGCCCGTTGATTTCGTGCCGGGGAAGCCCCTTGATACAGTCCGCTGTTTTATGGAACAGGGCTTTCTGTGCAGTGGCCCCGCGACAAGATCGGGCTGCGGTGGAGCGGCGAAAACGCCTCGGTGCATCAAAGCCTACATGCCCTGCCGAGGATGTTTTGGCCCTCTCTCGGATGAGGCCAATCCTATGGTGGATATGATGGGCGCCTTGTCCACAATCGGTCTTGATGTCAAACAAATCCCGGACCGAGCCGCCACATTCAACAGGTTCTCCGGGGCCGGCCGTCTACGGCCCTTACCGAAAAGGAGCTAAATCATGGGAAAAACACTCACTATTCAGCCAGTCACACGGATCG
>CAZFTV010000100.1:0-7318 GCA_964521765.1 uncultured Eubacteriales bacterium | reverse complement strand
TTTCTCCATCGGGATGGAGCCGACCTTGAGGATCGAGCCGTCTTTGACGCCGATGTCCGACTCGAACCCGGGACCGCCCCGGCCGTCATAGACAAAACCGCCCTTGACGACCAGGTCGTAGTCTTTTTGCGACACGCCTCCCCTGATCCACGGGCCCGTCCCGGCGAGCCCCGTGGACGCCGCGGCCGCGATGGCGCCGGCCATGAATTTCCGCCGGGATATTCTCTCCGTCATATTCGCTCTCCTTCGCGCCGGGTCTTTGAATAGGCGGGCCGCCATTGGGCCTGGACGCGGCCGGCCGAGACGACCTTGCTCCCGCGCGGGGTTTTCATCGGGGAAAGGTCTTCTTAATATAAATCATTCCCCGGCGGACTGTCCAGGATTCCCGCCTCAGGGGAGGCATCTTCTTGTTGCTCCGGGTATCCTTAAAACCGGAGAGAAAAGCCGCTGGCGGCGGGAGTGAGGACGGCCGAAAGGCTTAAGGCTCGTTCTCCTGACCGGTTCAAATCGGCGATCTTCACGGCGATGACATGCCCGAGGACCGCGCCCAGCAGGACGTCCGAAGCCCAGTGCTTGTTGTCGTGAACGCGCGAGACGGCGACGACGCCGGCCAGGCCGTAGAGCAAAACGTCGGCGACGAGGCTGTCCACCTGGCAGGCGATCGACGTGGCCACGGCGAAGGCGGAGGCCGCGTGGCCCGAGGGAAGGGACATGTAGCTCGCTTGAAAAGTGAAGGGCTCGAAATGATTTGAGGGCAGTGCGAGCTCGGGCCGAGCCCGTCCGAAGAGGCATTTCATGCTCAGGACGACCGCTCCGGACACGGCCAGGCTCTCGAGCCCGAGGACGGCCGTCTTGCGCAGTCCGCGGCTGGGCCCGACCTCCCCGGCTAGATAGATCCCCGCCAGCAAGCCGGTCAGATAGGCCGCGTCCCCCCCTTTTTCCATGACCCTCATAACGGCATCCGAAGCGGGAGTGCGGCTTGTTTGCGCCCAGTCCTGGATGTCCTGGTCGTGGGCATAAGTCAGTCCCGCGGCGCCCAGGACCGCGACGCCCCCCAGAATCTCAAGGGGCTTCCAGGAGAGGGGCGAGGCCAGGACGCCGCCGGCATCCCGGGCCAGGTGCGTCCAGAACTCATTGTCCAAATGATAGCTCCTCTCCGGGCCGAGAGGGGCCGCGGAAATCGAAGGAAGGAAAGTGAGAAACACCGCGGCCGCGAGCAGAACGGCGGCCGGGGGCTGAGTCCGGCTCATATCCCCTCCGCCGGGTTCAGCCCGGCAATCATGTTTTCGATGACCTTGATCGTCCGGGCCGTTGCGCCCTGGAGGCTCTTCAAAGTCTGAAGGGACTTCTCCCCCTGAACCCGAAGACCCGCAGGGTCAGGGAAAAGGAACATGTCCCTTAGATCCCCGGGACTCCTGACCACTCGGGCCGCCCCCGCGGCCGTGAACACGTCCGCCAGGAAGGCGAAGTTTTTCATATGGGGGCCGAAAAAGATCGGCTTGCCGTAGGCGGCCGGCTCGAGCAGATTATGGCCTCCCCAAGGGACAAGGCTTCCTCCGACAAAGGCGGCGTCGCCCAGAGCATAGAATTCCGAAAGCTCGCCGATCGTGTCCAGGAGGAGCACGTCCCATTCCTCTCCCTTCCGGATTTCCGTCCTCCTCCGCGCACGAAGCCCCCTCTCGCCACAGGCCTTCTCGACCTCCGCGACCCTGTCCATATGCCGAGGGGCGAGGACGAGACCGACATCCGTCCTGGCTCTTCTTGATTCCCTGAAAGCCTCGAGAAGCAGAGTCTCTTCCCCTTCGCGGGTGCTGCCCGCCACCACGAGCTTCTTCGAACGAGGAAGGGAGATCTCCTCCCGGCGTCGCTTCAACGTCTCCGGGTCGATATCGCCCGGCGTGATTTCGCATTTAAGGTTTCCGCTGATCCGAACTCGCTCGGGGCGCGCCCCCGACCCGATCAACCGCTCCCGGTCCTGCTCGGTCTGAACGAGGAACAGGGCGATGTCGCCGAAAAGACGTCCGGTGAAAAACCGAAGACGCCTGTACCTGTGAAACGACCTCTCCGACACCCTGCCGTTGACCAGCAACACGCCCCTTCCGCTCTTTCGGGCCTGCCGGAGGAGATTGGGCCAGAGCTCGGATTCCGCCAGGATGAGAAGGCCGGGTTCAAATCTGCGCAAAAAGCGGCGCGCCGTCCAGCCGAAATCCAAAGGCGCGAAAAACAGCCGGTCGGCAGAGGCCAGCTTTTTCCGTGCTACCTCCATACCCGCCTGGGTCAGGACCGAGACATGGAGCGCCCAGTCGGGATGCCTGTCCTTGACCTCCCGGGCCAGCTTTTGGAGGGACAGGACCTCGCCCACTGAAACAGCGTGCATCCAAAGGGAAACCCGTCCCGGAGCGCGGGCCGGAAGGCCTAATCCCAGCCTCTGGGCCAAGGCCAGAGGCTTCCCCTCCCTCAGGCGCAGCCTGATGAAATAGACGGGCAACAAGGCCGCCAGGGCGAGCGCGAGCAGAAATGAATACAGGATGTACAAGGGACATCGACTATACACAATTCCCCTCGCAGGAAGCAATGTCCCACTTTGAGAAGGCTGCCTTGGGAGAGCGCGATCTTCCGCGGCCGCGCCTTCGAGGGATGGGCCGCGCCACCCCACTTCAATTTGCGCTATGAATCACACAAAAGGAGATGCTTCCGATTGTGTGATGACCGTGATCTTCATGGGGTCCTGTCGCCGCCCATCCCTGCCGGCCTCGCTCCCCACCCTGAAAAGACCAGGGAACCCGTACGCTTCGGCCGTCAGGGAGCCCTGGGCTGCGCCACCCCACTTCAATTTGTACTATGTATCACATAAAAGAAGATGCCACTTGCGGCCGGACGAGCATTGCATATTCAGCTCTCTTCTGGTAAACTGACTTGAAAAACAGATAAAAAGCAGCAATTTGCCGCTGAAATCGCGAAAGGATCGGACATGGCTGAAAAGAAAGAAGCGGAAACCACTGAAAAAAGCGAAGGCGCTTCCAAGAGGAAGAAAATCAACCGTATGACTTTGGCTGATATCGAGGCGAAGCTCGAACAACTCAAGACGACGCCCGGAGGCATGCAAAGCCGCTTCGCGCAGCATCTCCTCAGCAGAAAAAACGTCTTGAATAAATAAAACCCTCCGGGAATATGGGGGGCTTTCATCCGATCGGATAGAAATTCGTGGAGCTCGGTTCCATTCGACTTATTTCGACACAGGACGCTCTTTGGACATCTTTGACGGTAGGCTGTGGGAAACCGGCTCCCCGCGGCTTGCCGCGGGGAGCCGGTCGTCAGGGGTTCCAAGTTGTGTGTCTCCCAAGACACACAACCGCCGGGGAGCTTGACTCCCCCCTGGAAGTGTCCCGTCTCTGAGAGTGCCTCGTAACTGAGGCCGGCCGGCGGAAGGAAAGGAGGAGACGGGACACTGGGGGCATGCCCCCTTGGTCGCAGCGCGGGGTTCATGCCCCGCGCGAGAAGAACTGGCATATTCCGGAGACACCTTCGAATCTTTCCTTATTGATATTAAACCCCCGGCCCCTAACAATTTAGGGGAGAGAAGGATGGTGTCTCCGGAGAGGTCGGAGGCAGGGAGCGAAGCGACCGTTGGAAGGGGGAAACGCGAAGCGGGTTCCCCCTCCAAGTTGACTTCCTCCCCGGGAATTTGTTAGCATGAAACTGAAATAAAAGGAGATAGAGAATTGTTAACCAAGGAATCCAAAACGAAGATCCTCGACGACAATAGGATTCACGCCAAAGACACGGGATCGGTTGAAGTCCAGGTGGCGATGCTCAGCGAAAAAATTCGCGTCCTGACCGGCCACATGACGAGCTTTAAGAAGGACCACACCTCAAAAACAGGCTTGATGAGATTCGTCGGACAGAGGAAACGATTGCTGGCCTACTTGAAAAGAGAAGACCCGGACCGGTACGAAAAGCTCATCAAGAAGCTGGGTTTGAGGAAGTAAGCCTGCCCCGGCTGAAAAACCGTCATGTCTCACACCATCACCATCAACATCAATATCAACAACCGCCCGATTTCCATTGAAATCGGAAAAATCGGAAAACAGGCCGACGGCTCCGCCCTGGTCAGGGCGGGCGAAACGATCATGTTCGTCGCCGCCACGTCCAAGAAAGAAGTCAAGGATCCCAAGCCCTTTCTCCCCCTGATCGTGGACTATCGCGAAAACACTTACGCCGCGGGCAAGATCCCGGGCGGCTTTTTCAAGCGCGAAGGGCGGCCCTCGGAGCGGGAAATTCTCATCAGTCGCCTCATCGACCGCCCCATCCGTCCCCTCTTCCCCGAAGGATACACCTTCGACACCCAGATCGTGGCCCTGCTCCTCTCGGCCGACCTGGTGAACGACCACGACATCCTGGGCATCATCGGCGCTTCCGCGGCGCTCTACTTCTCCGAGATCCCCTTCTCCACGCCCCTGGGCGCGGTGAAGATCGGCCTCGTGGACGGCCAGTTCATCCTCAGCCCTACGGCCGAGGAACAGGACCGCAGCACCCTGACCATGATCGTGGTCGGGACGGAAGAGGGCATCAACATGATCGAGGCCGGCGCTCAGGAAGTCGAAGAGGACAAAGTTTGCGAAGCCCTGGCTCTGGCCGAGGAGGCTATCCGCAAGATCATCCAGGCCCAGAAGGATGCCTTCGCCGGGGCGGGGATCACCAAGCGCTCCTTTCAGCCCAGGCTGGTGGACCCGGCCAGGATGGAGGACATTTCGCGCCGCATCAACGCCGACCTCCTGCAGACCATGGAAATCCCCGTCAAGAAGGACAGCGAAGCGGCGGCTAGGAAGATCCTGGAAAATCTCATGGCCGAAATTCCCCAGGACCAGCCGGATCTGGCATGGGAAACGAAAGAAATCTTTTATCAGCTCCACAAGAAGATCATCCGGGAATTCATCCTCAACCAAGGCCGCAGGGTGGACGGCCGGGCAGTCGATGAAATCCGGCCCATTCAGATCGAAGTCGGCCTTCTGCCCCGAACCCACGGGTCGGCGCTCTTCACCCGGGGGGAAACCCAAAGCCTGGCCACGGTCACGCTGGGCACCTTCGAGGACGTGCAGAGGTTGGACACCCTGCGGGAAGACGACCTGCACAAACGATTCATGCTCCACTATAACTTTCCTCCCTTCAGCGTCGGTGAAGTGGCTTTCCTCCGCGGACCCGGACGCCGGGAAGTCGGACACGGCGCCCTGGCTGAAAAATCCATCCTGCCCTCCATCCCGGCCGAGGAGGTCTTCCCCTACACCATCCGCATCGTATCCGACATTCTGGAGTCCAACGGGTCTTCCTCGATGGCCACGGTCTGCGGCGGCGTGCTGGCCCTGATGGACGCGGGCGTGCCGCTGTCCATGACCGTGGCCGGCATCGCCATGGGCCTGGTCAAGGAGGGCGATCGTTTCCAGGTCTTGACCGACATCGCCGGCCTGGAGGACCACTTCGGCGATATGGATTTCAAGATCAGCGGCACGAACAAGGGCCTCACCGCCATCCAGCTCGATTTGAAGATATCGCATATCACCCGGGAGATTCTCCGGCAGGCCATCTTCCGGGCCAGGGAGGCTCGCCTCCAGGTCCTGGAAAAAATGCGCCTGGCCATTTCCGCGCCGCGCCCCCAGCTTTCGCCCTACGCTCCCCAGATCATCACCCTGATCGTCAACCCGGAGAAGGTCGGCGAGATCATCGGTCCCGGGGGCAAGATCATCAAGCGCATCCAGGCCCAGACCAAGTCGAAAATCGACATCGACGAGAACGGCAAGATCACCATCGCCGCCGTGGAAAAGGAGGGGGCTGAACGCGCCCGGGAAATGATCCGGGAGATCACCATCGAGGCCGAGGTGGGCAAGGTCTATGAGGGCAAGATCGTCCGCCTGGAGGAATACGGCGCCTTCGTGGAAATTTTGCCCAGCATCGTCGGACTGCTGCACATTTCCGAGGTCGCCCCCCAGAGGATTCGCAGCATCCGCGACCACCTCAAGCTCGGCCAGATGGTCCGGGTCAAAGTGCTCAACGTCGGCGAAGACCACAAGATCAAGCTGAGCAAACGGGTCCTCGAGGAGGGAACGGAGGGAGCCCCGGAGGGCGAACCCCCGACGGACCGCGGCCAGGAACCGCGTCCCTTTCACCGTTCTTCCTTCAGCAAGGACCGGCCGAAGAAAAGAGGATTCTTTTAAGCTCGATGCGCAGGGCGTTCACCCTGACGGAAATGCTGGTCACGGTGGCCATCCTGGCCATCCTGGCGGCGGCGGCCATTCCCCTGGCCCAAAACACGGTCCAGCGCGAAAAAGAAATCGAGCTCGCCCGGGCCCTGCGCGAAATCCGCGAAGCCATCGATACCCATAAGCGGATGGCTGATGAAAAAAAGATCGCGGCCGAGGGGGAGTCCGAGGGTTATCCGCCCGACTTGAAGACGCTGGTGGACGGGGTGACGCTCTTGGGCGCGGAGGGCGAGGGGTCCTCCCGGGGGAGGATCTTCAAGTTCCTGCGCCGCATCCCCAGGGATCCCATGACCCGTTCAGCCGACTGGGGGCTTCGTTCCTTCCAGGACAAGCCGGACGCGGAATCCTGGGGAGGAGAAAATGTCTACGATGTCTACACCAGGAGCCGCAGCAAGGCGCTGGACGGGAGCCGCTACCGTGAGTGGTGAGAATCCGAGGAAGGCCCGGCCGGGTTTCACCCTGATCGAGCTCATCATCGTCTTCGCCCTCATCGGCATTCTCGTCGGACTGGGATTGCCGCAATACAAGTACGCCATGCGCAAGGCCAGGGAGGCCGTCCTGAAGGAGAACCTGTTCCAGATGCGCAAGCTCATCGACCAGTACTTCACGGACAAGGAGAAGCGCCCGGCCTCTCTCCAGGCCCTGGTGGACGAGGGATACTTGAGAGCCGTCCCGGTTGACCCCTTCACCAAGTCCAGCGCCACCTGGCAGGAAATCCGCGAAGCTCTCTCCGAGGACACCCTCATCGCGGGTGAAGAGCTGGGCCTCATCGACGTCCGCTCCGGATCCTCGGAGAAGGGGCTGTACGGCACTCTCTACAACACCTGGTGACCGGACATGGGCGGGCGCCGCGGGGCCACTCTCATCATGCTCCTGGTGATCCTGTCCGTCATGGCCGTCGGGCTGCTGGCCGCCGTTCCGCTCTGGCAGACTCAGGTTCAACGGGAAAAGGAAGAGGAGCTCATCTTCCGCGGCCGCCAGGTCGTCGAGGCCGTCCGCCTTTTTCTGACCCGCCATCCGGGCCAATACCCCGAGTCGTTGAAGGAGCTCTACGAAAACCGCTG
>CAZFTV010000099.1:2830-7320 GCA_964521765.1 uncultured Eubacteriales bacterium | reverse complement strand
ATGGCGATATAGCTGCTTCTCTTGCAGCAGCGCCGGGGATATTGGGAAATCTCTTTCAGCACCTCGCCGACAAGGCGCATCGTTTCCGACCGGTCCTCTTCATGCAAGGGGTTGGTCTTCTTGAGGAGACTCAGGACGATGCCGAAGCCGTTCGCTCCGCCGCAGACCCCCATGAAGCCGCACGACCCGCCGGCGAACTTCTGTCCTCGTTTGATGGCTTCTTCGACATCCCTATCGGCAAGGGGATAGCCGCAGTTATGCAGAGCTTTTATGAGGACGCCGGGGACGACGAAATGATGCCATTCGGAATTCAGGGGCAGCGGAGCCGGGCGATCCAATTCCGCTTCCACCTCGCTCATGATCCTTTCGAACATCTGGAGGGGATCTTTTTCGGTTGCCCCGAGGATTTTTTCCTTGATCCGCGGGACGGGCGCCTGAAAATCTTCGTCTGTCAACCCCTGCATCTTCCGCATGAAGGCCCGGAAGTCTTCCATGTGATAAATTTTCTTCGCCTCCTGCATTTTTTCCTTGTGAGATTGTTCCATGATCTCTTCTCCTAGGAAACCCAGATTAGGAAATAGGCTCCGACCAGGATAATGATCACGCCGGCGATTCTCTGGAGAACCATGTTGGCTCGGCGCAGCCCTTTGGATTCGATCAGTTTTTTCGCCGCGCCCATGGAAACGCCGGCGATCAGGATCAGTGCCGAATGCCCCAGGGCATAGATAAAAAGGAGGAAGCCGCCATAGGCGATATTTCCCCGGCTGCCGACATAGGCCAGGAGCACGGCCAGAATCGGCACGGCGCAGGGCGTGGAAACCACGCCGAAGAGAAGCCCCAGCAGAAACGCCGCCAGGGGGCCGCCTTTCTTTACGCTCAGGGGCTGCGGCAAGTTGAAATTGAATTTCAAGAGACCCAGGAGATGAAGGCCCATGATCAAGCAGACTCCGGCCACGAGGTACTTCCAGAAGGCGCCGACATCCCCCAGCATCCGGCCCATCAGCGCGGATATCAAGCCCAGGACGCTGAAGGTTATGGCCAGGCCGAGGACGAACAGCCCTGAAAACCCGAGCGACTTCCTGATGCTCATGGTATCCGTGCCGGCCACGACGCTCATTAAAAGCGGGATCATCGCCAGGACACAGGGGTTGGAGGCGGTCGTCGCCCCGCCGATGAACACCGCCAGGACGGCCAGCCAGGGGTTGTGTTGAATCAGAGCCGCGACGTCGCCGAACAACCCGTCCATGATCGTCCTAGGGGAGAATCCCTTTCTGCCGGAGCATGGCCAGGATTTGCTCCTTGGGATAGAGCCCGACGTGCCGGAAAATCTCACGGCCCGAGCTGTCGATGAAAACCTGAGTGGGGATGAGCTGAACGCCGTAAAAGCGCGCGGCCGCCGGGTCTTTCCAGACGTCGTAGAAGACGACTCGGACGGTCTTCGGATGCTCCGCGGCGATTTCCCTCATGATCGGCTGCATCTGTTGGCAGGGGATGCATCTGTCGGCCCCGATCTCGATGAACGTCACCTTGTGCTTCGAGAAATCGAGGTTGAGGGCGTTCGTACCCAGCACCCGGCCCTCCCCCCCGCCGGCATCGACGGGACGGGCGTCGGGTCTGTCCCCGTCTCGAGGCCCGGGACACGACCTGATGAAGAGCCAGATCACAATGATCAGAATAACAGCGATGACGCCGTACCATGTCCTTGATGGGCGCTTCTTCCGTGCGGAGGCTTCTCCCGATGATCTCCGCCCGTTATGATCCATGGACTTCAAAGATTTAACGTGTTTCTTCTTCCGCACGGGGGCTTCTCCTTTTAAGGATGATATCGAGCAGGAGGCTGATGAGAATGATGCTCGGGAGCGTCAGGGCCAGCCGCAGCCCGGCGAAATCCGCCCCGAGAAATTTCACCTCGAACAGGATCATGGGAATCTTGATCGCCGCCCAGGCGCAGAGAAAAACGGCGACATTGTAAAGACTCGCCCCTTTCTCCAGCAGGGCGACGCCGAGCGGGAATGCCGCGTAGAGAGGCCCCACGGCCGCCGTCCCCACGAAGAGCGCCGTCAGGATGCCCTTCCAGCCGGAGGACCCGCCCATCGTTTTTTCCACGGCCGTCCGAGGAACCCAGGCCTGAAAAAGCCCGATGAGGATGAGGATCGGAGGAAGCACAGACAGCATCTCCAGCAGGTAGGTTTTGGAGTTCATGAGAATGGAGACTGCTTTTTGACGGTCGAAGAGGAAAACGACGAGAGTGGCCGAGCCGAGAAGAATCAACAGATTTCTTAAGGACAATAATTTTTTCATCCGAGCCAGGCTCCCATGATGAGGGCGATGAGGACGGCGAAGACGAAACTCAGGGTGTTTCTCCAGAACGTGAATCGCCTGCCGAAATACTTGCTCTCCAGCGGCGCGGTGACGATGCCCACCATGACCAGAGTGGTCACGAAGGCGGCGATGGCGCTCACGCTCGCCCCCTGCCTCAGCAACGACCCGGCCAGGGGAAAAGCGATAAAAGCCTGAATCAAGGCGATCGACCCGAAGACCGCCGCCAGGACGACTCCCCGCCATCCCGACCCCTCGCCGACCACGCCGGTAATGACCCCGGGAGTCAGAAAGGTGAGAAGGAACCCGATGGCCCACAAAGTGAGAAGGACGGGCAGGGCCATGGAGCGGAAAAATTTCCAGGCTGCCAGGAGAGAACCCGCCGTTTTTTGCTTATCCTTCAGAAAAGACAGGAACAGCAAAACCGCCGCCAGAATCCAGATCACGATCACGAACATCGGCCTAGGACTTCACCTGAACGGCCAGCACGGCCGTCTTCGTCTGCGCTCTCAGGGAGCGGGTTCCGCATTCTTTGGGGACGAATAGGAAGGAAGATTTCTCGAAGACCATCTCCTCGCCGTCCGCAAGAATCACTCCCCTCCCGTCGAGGATGACGAAAAGCACATCATGATCCATGCGGCAGGGCGGTATTTCCTGGCCGGGCTCAAGCCCCATAACCTGGGCTTTGATCCTTTCGGATTCAAAAAAAACCTTTTTGGTAGGGGACGTCCCTGAAAATGTCAGGAGGCTTTCAAGATCGAAGGCTTCCATTTTTTTCTCCGGAATCACTCTCTTCCCGGACCCAGCGCTTGATTTCCTCGAGGGAAGGGATGCGTCCCGATGTCTTCACCTTGCCGTTGATGACCAGGCCGGGCGTGGCGAAGATCCTGTATTCTGAGATTTTTTTGATGTCCGTGACTTTCTGGACATCAGCCGGGACGTTGAGCTCGGCCAGGGCGTTTTTCGTCCGCTTCTCGACTTCCTGACAGCGCGGACACCCCGCTCCCAAAATCTTTATTTCCATGTGTTCCTCCTCATTCACTGTTTCTCTCTCCGGGCGAAGATCAAAAGACGCCCCCGAAAATCAAGCCCGTGCCCGCGGCCATGACGATGACTAAAAGGATATAGATCAAAGCCTTTTTGGTGCCGAAGATCTGTCGGATGACCAGCATGCTGGGCAGCGAAAGAGCCGGGCCGGCAAGAAGAAGGGCCAAGGCCGGCCCCTGTCCCATTCCGGAACCCAGAAGCCCCTGAAGAATGGGAACCTCGGTCAGCGTGGCGAAATACATGAACGCTCCGGCGACCGAGGCGAAGAGGTTGGCCGCCAGGCCGTTGCCCCCCACCAGGCCGGCCACCCAGGAGTTGGGGATGATGCCCTCGTGCCCCGGCCGGCCGAGAAGGAACCCGGCGACCAAGACCCCGCCGATGAGGAGCGGGAAAATCTGCTTGGCGAAAATCCACGTCGAGAAGACCCATTCCTTGAGTTCGTCCTTGCGGAACCAGCGGACGATCATCCAGGCCAGAACCGCGAGGAGCGCTCCGCCGACATGCCATTTGACGCGATAGACCGAGTAAAAAAACCCTGCCGAGGAGTCGCCCTTGGCCCAATTGATGATAACCAGGATCCCGATCATGACGGCCATATAGAGGGATGTTTTCCACAGCGGCCTTGCGTCTTTTTCGCTTTCCGGGGCGGCGAAGTCGTCCTGGTTCCTGTCCTTTCCCTCCGACCTGCCGAAGAAAAAATGCATAAGCAGCCCGATGACGACCGAAAAGGCTATGGCTCCCAGGGCGCGGGCCAGGCCGATCTTGGCGCCGAGCACCCTGGCCGTCATAACGATGGCCAGGATGTTGATGGCCGGACCGGAATAGAGGAAGGCCGAGGCGGGACCGATGCCGGCGCCGCGGGTGTAAATGCCCGAAAAGAGCGGCAGGACGGTGCAGGAGCAGACCGCCAGGATGGACCCGGAAATGGAGGCGATGCCGTACGCCAGGGGCTTGTTGGACTTGGGCCCCATGAGTTTTATGACGGATTCTTTTCGGATGAACACGGAGATAGCCCCGGCGATGAAAAAGGCGGGAACAAGGCAGAGGAGGACATGCCGGCGGGCGTATTCCTGCACCATGAGCAAGCCCTCGCTAATACCGTTCTGCACGGCCGGCCTGGAAAA
>CAZFTV010000099.1:0-2820 GCA_964521765.1 uncultured Eubacteriales bacterium | reverse complement strand
GATGAAATAGGCGGCCAGAAACACGGCCGCCAGTATGGCAAGAATTTTGGCTTCTTTCATGCCTTCCTCCTCGGGCGGGCGGCAACCGAACACTGTCTGCGCCGGACATCTTGCCTGAGGCCGAGCTTTAGCCTCGACAGGTCGGAGGCGATTTCCTTCGAGCCCTTGGGCCGGAGACCGAGGAACTCGGTCAGCAGGCGCTCGAGGCTCCGGCGCGAAGAGCCCGGGACGCGGTAATTGATCCACCGCCCCTCCCTCGTGTCCTCCACCAGGCCGGCCTCTCTCAGGATCCGGAGCTGATGCGAGAGGCGCGATTGTTCCATCCTCAGGATGAACATCAGCTCGCAGACGCACAGCTCCCGGCGCAGCAGGAGCGCCACGACGCGAAGGCGTGTTGGGTCGGAGAGGGCGCTTAGGACTTTGAGCGCATCTTTCATCGCACTTATATATGAAAATATATTCATATATTACTTCCAGCCTCTTGTCAAGCCTCTCCACCGGAAAATGTTGATAGACGCTGGACGGAACTCCAAATCTTCCCGAATCTTTACGATTTCGCCCCTGGAATCATTCAGGCCCGGATTATCCTCATCCGCGGTCCCGGGGCGCGCTTGGAAGCATCGCTGCGGGGATTGCCCCCGACAAAAAAAATATTTGACAAGGCCTTGCTTTTCCTAAGAAAAGTGCATATATTGCCACACAGGGGTTGAGCCGGTCAGGTTCGACCACAAGGACAGCAAAGGAGAGAGCGAATGGCGAAGGGTATGACGAAATCCCAGATCGTGGCAGGCGTGGCCGAGGCGGCGGTCATCACCAAGAAGCAGGCCGACCAGGCGATCGACGCTCTGGTGACCATGGCTTACAAGAACGCCGGCGAAGGCTTCACCGTCCCCGGACTGGGCAAGCTCGTGCTGGTGCACCGCAAGGAACGCCAGGGACGCAACCCTGCCACGGGCGCCACGATCACCATCCCGGCCAAGAAAGCCGTCAAGTTCCGCGTGGCCAAAGCCTGTAAAGACGCGGTCCTGAGCTGACCGGAAACGACTGATCCGTTGATCAAGTCGGGGCTTCGCCCCGGCATTTTGATCGTGTGTTTTTATCTATTGAACAAGCCTCTCTGCATCGGATCCGCCTGAAATCCGTGCAGCAGACGCGGGTCGCCGTCGCCATAAAAGATTTTATACGGGGCCATACAGCACTCCGAAGCGGGTGATATTTCGGACATGCCTCGGGGTGCGGTAGGCGATCCAGGTCGGTATTCCTCAGTTTGTAAGTGAAAGGATTTTTCCGTCAGTCGGCGGAACCGCCGGGGTGAATCAGCCTTCGCGGCAGAGCCAGTCGCCCCAGTAGAGGTCCCCTTCCTCGAATTTCCCTTCCTTGTCCCTGAAGATGAACTTCAATCCCTGATGATCGCCGGTGGGACTATGCTTGGAGATGACCGCCAGGCCCAGCTCTTTGTTTTTCTCTAAGAATTCCCTGGCCTTGGCCGCGGCCTCATCCAGGGTGGAAAACTCCTGGGTATGGTCGAATATTTTGGTGTCTTCCTCTTCGGCCGTCGTCTTGGACCGGAATCCTTCGATGTCATATTGCGTTTTCATCGGCTCACCCTTTTTTCGCGTTCTCCCTCCGGATATCCGAAAAAACCGGAATTTTATTATACACGGTTGCTCGGCCGTGATGTCAAGGTGCTTCCCGGCCTCCCTTTTTTCGGATAGACGACCCCGAAAAATCCCGTGACCGCGGCAAGGCAATGCCGTCAACCTTGACTTTTTCTCCGCAGGAGTTACCATCAAGCGAGGAGCATATTCCATGTCTATGAAAAAACTTCCGTTCGTCGCTATCATGATTCTCTTCGTAACGGCTTCCCTCCCGGCCGTGGAAAAACCCCCTCGTCTGGACGAGGAAACGGCCGGCCGGTTCGCCGAGCTGGCGCTCAAATGCGTCCATCAGGAGTATCCCAACAAGATCGCCCACGTCCTCCTCGGCGACGGGGATGTCCTTCCGCCGAGGAAACTGACGCCGGCCTTCTACGGCTGTTTCGACTGGCACTCGGCCGTTCATGGCCACTGGCTGCTGGCGCGCCTGGCGCGGCTCTTTCCCGGAGCGCCCTTCGCCGCCGAGGCACGGGCAGCCCTTGACCGGAGCCTCACGCCGGAACACATCGCCGTCGAGGCCGGGTACCTGGCGATCAAGGATCGCGCCTCGTTCGAGCGTCCCTACGGACTGGCCTGGCTCCTGCAGCTCGCCGCGGAATTGAGGGAGTGGGACGACTCCCGCGCCGCGGCCTGGTCGAGGACGCTCGCCCCGCTCGAGGAGGCCGCCGCCGCCAGGCTGAAATCCTGGCTGCCCAAGCTGTCCTTCCCGGTGCGCTCTGGCGAGCACAGCCAGACGGCCTTCGCCCTGGGGCTCGTCCTCGACTGGGCGCGCACCTCGGGGGACGTGGAGACGGCCAGGCTCGTCGAGGAGCGGATCCGGACGTATTATCTGGGCGACCGGAACGGCCCGTTGAGCTATGAGCCGTCGGGCGAGGATTTCCTCTCGCCCTGCCTGGCCGAGGCGGACGCCGTGAGGCGGGTGCTGCCCGCGGCGGAATTCGCCGGCTGGCTCGAGGGCTTCCTCCCCCGCATTCCGCGTGACGGACGGAGCGGCTGGCTCGCTCCGGCCGTGGTGACCGACCCGGCCGACGGAAAGCTCGTCCACCTCGACGGCCTGAACCTGAGCCGGGCCTGGATGCTGGAGGGCGTCGCCTCGGGCCTGTACCAGGAGACCGACGCCGAGGTACGCCTCGTCCATCACTATCGTCAAGCAACGGCGATAGAT
>CAZFTV010000098.1:3728-7376 GCA_964521765.1 uncultured Eubacteriales bacterium | reverse complement strand
CTGAAGCCGTCGTGACGGAGGTACTCGTCCAGATCGGTCGGATCGATCTGGCCGCAATACTCGGTGGCCAGGTGTTGTTGCCTGCCCAGGAAGGCACACACCGGGGCGTCGCGGCCGTCGAGGCTTTTCGGCCGGACCTTTACGGCTTGTCGTTCGCCTACCTGACCCGGTCCCTGGCCTATAGCGTCATCCGCGAAGTCAAGGCCCGCTTTCCGGGCTTGCCCGTCGTCTGCGGCGGGGCCATGCCCTCTGCGGCGCCGGCCGACGTCCTGGCCCATGCCCCGGCCGATATCTGCGTCCGCGGCGAGGGGGAGAGCGCCGTCTGCGACCTGGCGGAGCATTTCCGGCAGGGGAAGGGCTGTCTGAGCGACGTGCCCGGCCTTGTGTTCCGCGACGCGTCCGGAAGGATTGTCGAGTCCCGGCTCCGCGAGCCGGCGGGCGACCTCGATGCCCTGCCTTTTCCGGCCTGGGAAGACATCGACTTCAGCCGCTTTCCCGGATGGCACGTCAAGCGCTCGACTCCCCAGGCGATCCTTCTCGCCAGCCGCGGCTGCCCGTACAACTGCGTTTACTGCTCCAACCCCGTGTGGAAATACGCCAAGCCCTGGGTCCGGCTGCGCAGCCCGGAGAACATCGCCCGGGAAGTCCGGTTGCTCTATGACCGCGGAGCAAGAGAGATCTACCTGTCCGCCGACGAATTCAACGTCGAGGAAAAGTGGGCCGTCGAGGTCTGCCGGGCCATCGCCTCGCTCGGGCTCGGCGACCTGTACCTCAACGCCAACATACGGCCGGACGTGATGACCCCGGCCCTGGCCCGCGCCTTCAAGTCCGCCAACCTGTGGCAGGTCCATTTGGGAATCGAGAGCGGCAACCAGCGGACCCTCGACGGAGTGGGCAAGAACGTGCGCCTGGAGCAGGTCGTCGACGCATGCCGCGTGTTGAAAGGCCGGGGCATCGAGGTCTTCGGGTTCGTGATGCTCTACCATGCCTGGGAGGAGCGGGGACGGCTGTGCTGGGAGGGCGCCGGCGACGTGGACCGCACCCTGACTTTCTGCCGAAAGCTCTTCCGTTCCGGGCTCATGGACACCATGTCCTGGCAGGTGGCGATGCCCATGCCCGGCTCGCGGCTGTGGGACATCGCCCTTCGGCACCGTCTCCTTCCCCGGCGCGAGGTCCGGAGCATTTTCAGCCGAAACCTGGACCTGCCGGGCGTGACCGACCGGCAGGTGGCCCGGTCCCTGAGAAAAGGCCTGTGGCTCAAGGGGCTGTCCCTCGTCCGTCGCGGGCAGGTCAGCCCCAAACATCTGTCGTCCGTCTGGGCCAACCTGAAAGTCCTGCTGGGTCTCGGGCCGCCCGGCGGAGCGTACTGAGTTATTTTTTGACAGTCCGGGTTCGGGCTGTTATCCTAGGAACGGACTGAGTTCCAGGAGACAAATCCTTGAGCGGGTCGAAACGAACGCGGGTGGCCGTCCTCTACAACTTCGTGGGCGTGGACCAGTATGAGGTCCTGCGCCGCAGAGTCCGGGAAGGCTCGGTCGTCTCGCCGACGGGAAAGATTGAGGACCTGGAGAAAATCGCCACTGTCCGCGAGGAAATCCAGGCTATCGTCCACGCCCTTCAGGAGGAAGGTTTCGACTGCCGGGCGGTCAACATCAAGGACGACTTCAACCGCCTCCTGGAAGCCCTCGCCTCGCCCCGGCCGGACGTGGTCTTCAACCTCGTGGAGTTCTTCAACGACAACGCGCTTCTCGAGGACCGGGTGGCCGGCCTGTTCGACCTGCTCGACATCCCCTACACCGGCTCGCCGCCCCTGACTTTGGCCCTCTGCCAGCGCAAGGGCCTGGCCAAGCAGATCCTGAAGGCCAGCGATATTCCAACTCCGCGCTTCAGGCTCGTGGCTTCGGAGCCGATCCCCAAGCTCAGCGGACTCCGGTATCCCCTCATGGTTAAGCCCGTCTGGGAGGACGCCAGCGCCGGCGTGACCGAGCAGTCCGTGGTCGGGGACCGGGCGCAGCTCGAGAACCAGGTGCGGCTTGTGTGGGAGAAATTCCGGCAGCCCGCCCTGATCGAGGAGTACATCGAGGGCCGGGAGCTTGGCGTGTCCATCCTCGGCAACAAGCCGCCGCGCATGCTTCCCGTAGAGGAGATGGATTTCACGGACCTGCCCGAGGAGCGCCGGAGGATCATCAGCTTCGAATCGAAGTGGGACCCGCTGCACGAGGACTTCCACAAGGGGACGCTCGTCTGCCCGGCCAAGCTCTCCCGGGCCGTGCTGCGGAGGGTGAAGGCCGTTTCGCTCCGCACCTATCAGGTCATGGGCTGCCGCGATTACAGCCGCATCGACCTGCGCCTCGACCGCCAGAACCGGCTGTTCGTCCTGGAGGTGAACCCCAACCCCGACCTGACGGCCGGGGTGGCGTTCATGGCCTCGGCCGCGGCGGACGGCCTGTCGTTCTCCGGCACGCTGCGCTTCATCGTCGAGCAGGCGCTCGAGCGCCGGAGGCCGCCCGCCGAGGAGAGCGGCGGCGCCGGAGCGGAGCCGGGCGGAGAATCTTAGCCGGACGAAACCATGGTCAAAGACATCCGCGAGCTCCTGTTCAACAAGGCCACGCGCAAGATGGAGCTCCTGACCACGCCCGTGAACCGCCTCGGACTGGACCTCAAGCGATCGCCGCTCCAGCCGCACATCGACCGGCTGATGAACCTGCTCCAGCGGCGTCGCATCCGTCTCAAGCCCCGTTTCTACCCGGGGGAGGACTGGGGCTGCGTCACGGGCACGAACAACATCGAGGTGGGATTTTACGACGCCGACCCGCTGCTCAAGGAGTTGAACCAGGACATCCGGGGCTGGTCGCACGAGCCGCGGGTCGTCGACTACCTCCTTCGGCACGAAACGGGACATGCCTTCTGCTACATGCACCGCCTCTACAAGCTCCGGGAGTTCCGGGTGGTCTTCGACGTCAAGGGCAAATTCTTCGACACCTACCCCGTCACCGACCGGTTCAAGCCCCATCCCTGGAGCCGGGACTTCGTCAACCCCAACCGCGACCACTACGCCCAGAAGCATCCCGACGAGGATTTCGCCGAGACGTTCGGGGTGTGGCTCGAGCCCCGGTCGGTGTGGCGGCGCGCCTACCGGAACAAGAAAGGGGCCCTGGAAAAACTGGACTTCGTCGGCCGGCTCATGACCCGCTACGGCGACAAGCCTCCTGAGGTCGAGATCGACCCCAGGAAGGTGGACTCGCCCGCAGAGTCGATCAAGGCCACGGTGGCCGAGCAGCTGGGCGCCCCGCTGACGAAATACAGGGCCAAGGCCACGGGCTACATCGACCCGATGCTGAAGCGGATTGGCCGCTACCATGCCCGGCCCCTGCCCGCGGGCGCGGTTCCCCTGGCGGACGCCGTGGTCTCTTACAGGAACTTCATCGAGGACATCGTGATCCGGAACGCCCGGGTGACGTCTTATCAGGCTTCAAGCCTCCTGAGCAAGATTCAGAGCCGCGCCCGCGTGCTGCACCTGTACGTTCCGCTGTCGGGCATAGAGGGAAAAATCGCCGAGGTGGCGGCCCTGGCCTGCTGCCTGGCGACGCGCTTCGCCCTGACGGGCAGCATCCTGCGCTTGAGCTGAGGAAAGGACCGGAGCGGCGG
>CAZFTV010000098.1:3353-3718 GCA_964521765.1 uncultured Eubacteriales bacterium | reverse complement strand
TAGCCTTGAGCGCCCAAGAATGGATGCAAAAACTACAAGATTGGATTAGTAAATATCCAATCTGGTCGGTTGAAGATGTTTTTGACCAGGATGATTGGCCAAGCTGGACCCAGTTTAATCAAAAGTTCGGGGATAAACTTCAGATAATCGGCGATGACCTTCCTGGGGTTGAGCAGGAGGTGGCCGGCGTATTCCTTGAGCTGGGCGCGGAGGTAAGCCTCGTCGGGCAGCTTGTCGAAGCTCTCGGCCTCGATGGCCTCGAGCTGCTCGACCCGAACCTTGGTGGTTTGGAATATAGACTGGAGGGGGATGCCGAGCCCCTCCCGGATTTTCTTCAAGACAGGCCCGGTGAAGGTCATCGCCGC
>CAZFTV010000098.1:2842-3343 GCA_964521765.1 uncultured Eubacteriales bacterium | reverse complement strand
GTAGAGACCAGACGCAGTACTCCGGGCTCAACCCGGAGCATCGGAAAGCGACACGCCGGCCGGAAGGCCGGCGCTTCATTTGCTAATTGTGCGACCTGCTAACTACGCCGGCGGCTCTTCGGCGTGCTCCGTGTGGAAATGCTCGAGAAGGCTGTTGTAAGCCTCCTCGATCTCCAGAAGGATTTTCAGCCGCTTCTCCTCGGGAAAATCCCGGGCGATGGGCTGGAGAAGGGGAGAGTCTCCCGAGTAGAGCTTTTTAAGGCGGAGGTAGGCGCTCTTCACCTGGACGAGGGCGGCGTCCGGGCCGAGCTCCAGGACGGCGAGATTCCGCTCCAGGGCTCCCGCGCCGTGCTTGCTCACGGCTGGCCCCATGTCATCAGGACATTACAAAGGGCGTAGACTCGCCTTAGTGCGTAATACCTTTGAAGCGGTCGGGTTGTGCCAGGCCGGGAGGATGAGTGAGAGGGAAGCCCTCGGGATGGAAATTGAGACCTGTCCGGG
>CAZFTV010000098.1:0-2832 GCA_964521765.1 uncultured Eubacteriales bacterium | reverse complement strand
GTGAAGCATGAACGGCCGCCGCTCGCGCACCGAGCGCCAGACGGCGTCGTCGTGGGTGATGAACCCGGCATAGGAGGCCTTGATGCCGAGGTACTTGTCGAAAATGCTCTTGATCGAGGCTCCGAGATGGATGTCCTGGCTGTCCCGGGCCATATTGATCGCGATATGAACCTTGAGCCCGGCAATTTCCTTCTCCAGGACGGGGCCGAGGTAGGGCAGGCTGTGCTGGAGGTGGTCGATGAATTCCCTCAGGTTCCGGATGCCGTAGGCCTCCCGCTTCTGCCAGATGTGCCGGGCGATGTCCTTGAAGCCGTGGGCCTTGAGCGTCATGAGGAGCTTGCGGTAGAGGGCGCTCTTGATGAAGCGGTACATGTTCTCCACGGCGGTGATCTCGGGGACGACGAGGGTGATCATTTTGTCGGCGGCCAGGAATGCGTCCAGGGTGTTTGGGTGGCAGCCGGCGCCGAGGTCGACGAGGACGAACTGCGTGTCGAGGCCGGCCAGCTGGCGAAGGAGCTTGAGCTTGCGGGAGAAGGTGACGCCCTCGGATGAGACCGACTCCAGGTCGCCGGTGATGAGTCCCAGGTTGTCGATGCCCGTGGGGACGATGAGCTCCTCGAGCCGGGCATCCGCCTTCTCGAAAAAGCGCGTCAGGCTCTGCCCGGGCTGGGTGACGTTGAGGAAGGTGTGGAGGTTGGCTCCTCCCAGGTCGAAATCCGCGAGGACGACCCGGTGGTGCTTGCGGGCCAGGCAGGTGCCCATGCTGCTGACGAGGAAGGTCTTGCCCGTGCCGCCCTTCCCGCCGGCCACGGCCCAGACCTCCCCGGCGCGGACGGCGGCGGCGGCGTTCGGACGTTCCCACATCTCCACCTACAATTATAGCTTAATAGAGGGACAAAATGCTTTTAGGTGAGGTGAATAGGTGTTGTGTCCCTCTATTAACGCCTGATATAGTGAACGCTCCGGCCGAAATATGAGAATTTCTCTGACCAAGAGCTCTACCGGCCCATGGTGGACTGCATCATGTTCTCCAAGGGCTCCAAGCCCTTCTGCCGGGTGTGCGAGGCCGCCATCCGTCGCGTCGTCGAGCGCTATCTCGAACGCTAAAGCCGAGGCCGAATTGATTCCGCCTGTTTTTGAAATAAGGTCCATATTGATTGTGTCTTTCTATTTCAAGGGCGAGCCATAGCCATGATGCTGTTCATCCTCGGGTTGGTGCTCGTCTCCGTCCTGGGCGAGCGGTACGCTCGTTCCCGGGAGAACGGGGGGAAATATCCCGGTTTCTTTTTCGACTTCTGGAAGCATGCCGCGGGCAACATGCGTCTCGTCCCGCTCCTGCTCCTGGCCCTGTCTGCGGCGCTCACCTGGGGCCTGGTGGCTTCGGGCTGGGACCGCGGGGTCCAGATATTTTTTCAGCGAACGAATCCCCTGGGCGGAACCATCCCCTGGATCGTATTGGCCGGCGGCAGTTTCTGGCACATGATTCTGGCTGTCCTTATTTATTTCCGCGGGAAATGGAAGGACGACTTCGCGCAGATGGGGGCCGGACTGGCCGGAATCCAGGCTTTATTGATCAACACCCTGGTGAACACCACCCAGAAATTTCTGACCGGCCGGCGGGGACCGGAAAATCTGGTGGACGAGGTGTTCGCGCCCCACGCGCACTTTCCAAAGACCAGGAATCCGGGCGATTTCTCTTTTGATTTTTGGAATCGCGGCCATCAGGACGGCCGCTTCTTCTGGCCCTCGGGCCATACCTCCGCCATCTTCGCTTTCGTCGCCGCCCTCCGCACCTTCTACCCGGAAAAGCGCTGGATTCCCTGGGTGGGCTATCCCTTCGCCCTGTTCACCGCCCTGTCCATGGTGGACGGAGATTTCCATTGGGCATCGGACGTAATCGCGGGCGCCATTTTTGGGGAAATTGTGGGCCGGTTTGCGGGCAAGGGCTTCCGGCGTCGCTATCGCACCGCCTGAGCCGCGCTCTGGAAATAGAGAGTATCTCCCGGCCGCCGACCCACGGGCCGAATATTTTTCAACACGCCCGCTTTCATGCCCGGGCAAAAAGGAATTTCGTCTCGATTAGAGGCCGAGCAGGATCAGGGCGCCGGCGACGATGGCCAGGATCTGCATGACCACCGAGAAACCGCTAATGTTCACATTGAGCAACGGGAACAGCCCGGTCAAGATGAGCCAAATGGCCAACAATATCATTCCCAGACTCTTGGTCAACTTGATTTTTGCCATTTTTCCCCTCCTTAAAAAAGATGCCTATTGCCTTGGGGATGCCTTTGATCCCCTTTATTGTTTAGTAATCTATCATGCCGCAATGACTTTTACAAGCGGTCTTTTTCGGCGCGGTCCGGCCTCAGCAAGTTTTAAGCGCCGCCGGGCCGGTGAGAGGATCAGGGGACCTGGCGGGACGGCCTATTCAAGGCCGGCGGGCGGCAAGGTCCGCGCCCAATAGGGGAGAGGCGCGGTAGGCGGAAGGATGTTGGCATGAAAACTGCATAAACAGAGGTGGCTTCTCCCTTGCCTATCGCGCTTTCGATGAAGGAAGAAGGACGCGGAACAGCGAGAGGTCAAAGCAAAGAAGGAGGATAAAATGAAGCGGGTTCTAACGTTATTCGTCGTGGCGGTTTTCTTGTTAACCGCCGTCAACTGCGCGTCCTGGAACAAGACCACGCAGGGGGCCGTGATCGGCGGAGCCGGGGGGGGCGTCGTCGGAGGAGTGATCGGCCGGGCCGCCGGGAACACGATTCTCGGGGCGATCATCGGGGCGGCTGTCGGCGGAGCGGCCGGCGCCATTATCGGGAGTTATATGGACAAACAGGC
>CAZFTV010000097.1:4753-7378 GCA_964521765.1 uncultured Eubacteriales bacterium | reverse complement strand
GGGGCAAAGGCGATCGGGTCCGCAAAGTGCCTCTCAACCGGGCCGCTCTGGCCGTGATTGAAAAGCAGCCCCGGGCAGCGGGAGAGCACGTGTTCGATATTCACAATCGGGACCAGCAAGACCTCCTGCGCCGGACGACGGCCCTGATCGCCGGAATGACGGGATTCCCGTTCCACTTCCACCAGCTCCGGCATACCGTAGCGAGCCGACTGCTCGAGAGCGGAACCGACATCGTAACGATTTCAAAAATCCTCGGCCACTCCCGGATCACGACAAGCCTGATTTATAGCCATTCGGCGATAGAGAACCAACGGGCGGCCCTAGAGGGGTTGTGCCACGGGAGGGCGACACAGACGCAGGGGGGGCGGCAGAAAGCCCCCGCCGATTCAGCAACTTAATCCACTACGCCATATCTGAAAATCTCTGCGTCGGCGGTTCAATTCCGTCCCTGGCCATTCCCCACTTCCAGCGGGATCATAGCCATTTGAACATCGACCATTATTCCTTCGGGCGGGTCGTCATCGATGGTCGGGATTATACTTCGGACCTCATCATTTTTCCCGACCGACTGGACCCAGGCTGGCGCAGGAAGGAAGGACACCGGCTTCAACCCGAGGACCTGACCGACGTCGTGGCCGCCGCCCCGCATGCACTGGTTATCGGCACGGGTAAAATGGGGATGATGAAAATCCCCCCCGAAACCAGGGTCTTTCTAGAGTCAAAGGGGATCGAAGTCCATGTCGCCAGAAGCGGGCGGGCGGTCGAAATGTTCAACAGGCTCCGGGGCGTAAAAAAAACCATCGCCTGCCTGCATCTCACCTGTTGAGCGCCTGATCAGTCTAGGGGGCGGGGGCGATTCACTCATCCTTCAGGGCTGAGGCCAGCAGGCTCCGGAAGCGGTCGCGGAACTCGGGCCGCTTCAAGGCCAGATGGACCGTGGCCTCGAGGTAGCCGAATTTATCCCCGCAGTCGAAGCGTCTTCCCTCGAACAGGAGACCGTAAACCGGACGGCTCTGGAGATGCAAACGGATGGCGTCCGTGATCTGGATTTCCCCCCGGCTGTCCGGAGGCGTCTTGCGGATGGCCTCGAAGATTTCCGGGGTGAACACATAGCGGCCCAGGATGCCGAGGTCGGAAAACGCCTTTTCCGGACCGGGTTTCTCGGCCATGTCCAGGACTTGAAAAAGCCTGTCGGATACGGGCTTGGGCTTGACGATGCCGTATTTTTTCGTCCCCTCTCTGTCCACTCGGCCGAGGACGATGACCGCGGCCTTTCTCTCCAGGAAGACCTCGATGAGCTGGCGCGTGCAGGGCGGGTCGCAGTCGTAGATGTCGTCCGGCGTGAGCGCGGCGAAGGGCTCGCCGGCGACGAACGTTTCCCCCATGAGGATGGCGTGCCCCAGGCCCAGGGCCCGCGGCTGGCGGATGGCCGTGATCTCGGCCAGCTGCTGGACGCGGCGCACCTCCTCCAAGAGGTCAACCTGTGCTTTTTCCTCGAGCAGCGCCTCGATCTCCGGGGAGCGGTCGAAATGATCCTCCATGACCGCCTTGCCCCTTGTGGTGACGAGCCCGATTTTATCCAGTCCCGACCCGGCCGCCTCCTCGACGCAGTACTGGATGAGGGGCTTGTCGATGACGTTCAACATCTCCTTGGGCAGGGTCTTGCTGGCGGGAAGGAAGCGCGTGCCGAAACCGGCGGCGGGGATGACGGCTTTGCGGATGCTCATCTGAGATCCTCCTTGATGCTGCGGCGGTTTCCCCGGCAGAGCCGCTTCCACCCCGGGTCGTCTTTAAGCCCTCCGGCCGGCTGCGCCTAGAACTTGTAGCTGACCGAGAAACACGGCACGAAGATCTTCATGCCGTACTTGCCGGGCTGCGCATCCTCAAATTCGGGGTCCGGGTTCAACGGGTCCTGGTAGGGGATGTTTCTTTCCTTGCCCATGAGATACTCGAATCCCAGGTCGATGTTCAGGCCGTCGAGGGCATAGCCCACGCCCAGGGTGATGACGTTGAAATCATAGTTGGGCAGCAGAACGTTCATCGTCTGGTCCGGGGCGGGAGCCGGGTCCGCGTAAAAGCCGGCGCGCAGGGCCAGGTCATGGGGCAGCTTGTACTCGGCGCCGAAGCGGATCTGGAGCGTGTCCTCCCAGCGCAGGGGGAGGACGTTCTGCCCGCTCAGGCCCATATAATACTGCCACAGGAGATCGGCGTAGTCCAATTCGATTTTGTCCACGACCGACCATTTGGACCACTGCAGGTCGCCGGTCAAGGTCAGGCCGGGGATGGGCCGGACGGCAACGCCGCCCGCCAGCCACATCGGCCAGCTGATTTTCACCTCGACTCCGGAGCTGCCTGGCTGACCCAGCAAAGCCAAGTTGGCGATCGATGCCTCGCCCTTGAAGGCGATGCTGGAGGGCGTGCGCAGCGTGGCGCCGATGCTGATCATATCGCTGGGCTTGACCAGGACGCCGATCGTCGCCCCCATCCCCCAGCCCGTCATGCTCATCTCGAACTGACCCAGGTCGATGCTGTCGATCTCCATATCGACTTTGCCCGCCCAGCGTTTGAGGTCGAACATGCCGTAGGGTGGGTGAAGCAATAGCGTGACCCACCGCTAACGAAGCT
>CAZFTV010000097.1:0-4743 GCA_964521765.1 uncultured Eubacteriales bacterium | reverse complement strand
TTGAGGTCGAACTGGCCGTAGTTGACGTTCAGCGCCGCACCCACGGAGATCATGTCGTTGATCTTGTAGGACAGGCCGGGGGCGATGGTCACCATTCCGATCCGGCTCGTCCACTCGTAGGAGCGCATGAAGGGCAACGTGGCCATGACGAAGTCGTCCCCGTCCCAGGCGGCCCCCAGGCCCGATGGAACATAGACGCCGATACCCGCCACGATTTTTTCCCCCAGGGGATGGTAGTAGGCGGCCATGCCGCTCAGGTAGTGCATGGTCATGGATTTGGCGTTCACGGCCGTTACGGTGCCGGTGGGCGTGGGGACTTCCAGAAGATAGGTCCCCCGGGGAATGATGTCCGTTCCGTAGAACCCGAAGGTCCTCGTGGTGAACTGGGACATGCCGGCCGGGTTCCAGTAAATGGCGCTGAAATCATCGGCCAGCCCCACAAAAGCGCCCCCCATGGTCAAGGCCCGGGACCCGAGGCTGTTCAAGTTGAGGCCGTTGGCCAGGGCTAGGGCGGGAAGGAAACTGAGGAGCAGAAAAGCTCTCAGGGCTTTTTTCATTTTTTCCTCCATGAAATGCGTTTTTTTTCTACATCAGGTGACCACTCGAAGTCAACTTGGGGGGGACCCCGTTTCGCGTTTCCCCCTTTCAACGCGGGCCACAAGACTGCCGGGGGGCATATCCGCCGGCCGTCAAACGGCGCTCCGTCCTCGTCCGGATTCAGCGTTTATCAGCCGGGCCTAAAAAAAAGGAGCATTCCCCCTCAGGAAACGGCCTGAACGTCCTTGACGCCGGGCACTTTTTTCTTTATGAACTCAGCGATCCCCTTGGACAGGGTCATCTCCCTCATCATGCAACCTTGACAGGCTCCCAGGAGCCTGACCTTGACCACGCCGTCCTCGGTGACCTCCACAAACTCCACATCTCCGCCGTCCATTTGCAGATGAGGGCGCACGGCCTCTATGGCCTTCTTGATCTCTTCAACGTTCAGCATCAGTTTCTCCTTTTCTTCTCCGTCTAGCCTCGCCGCGGGGCAATGATTCCGGGTGAACGAAAGAGGCCTTTTTCGACGGGCCGGCCGCTCCGGATGCCTTAGATGCCGTAAGGAGCAAGGTTATCACAGACCGGAAGACTCCGGCCACTATGTTTTAGAAAAGACAATCTCTCCCTTGGCGTCCACGTCCACCCGAACGGCATCCCCCTCTTTGAACTCACCGGCCAGGAGCTTCATGGCCAGAGGGTTCTGAAGATCCTGCTGGATCGTCCGCTTCAATGGCCGGGCGCCGTAGACCGGGTCGTAGCCCCGCTCGGCTAGAAGCTCCCTGGCCCGACCTGTGACTTCCAGGCCGACCCGCCTGGCCTCCATCCGTTTCCGCAGGAGCTCGACCTGCAGGTCCACGACCCGCAGGAGGGTCTCCTTGGACAGCGGCCGGAAGATGATGATCTCATCAATGCGGTTGAGAAACTCCGGCCGGAAGTGCGATTCCAGGATGCGGCGCGTTTCTCTCTCCATGGCCTCGTAATCCCGGCTGAGCTCCTTGATAACCTGGCTGCCCAAATTGGAGGTCATGATGATGAGCGTGTTCTTGAAGTCGATCGTCCGGCCCTTGCCGTCCGTCAGGCGCCCGTCGTCCAGGATCTGGAGCAGGGCGTTGAACACGTCCGGATGAGCCTTCTCGACCTCGTCGAGCAGGATGAGGACGAAGGGCCGGCGTTTGACGGCTTCTGTCAGCTGCCCCCCCTCTTCGTAGCCTACGTAGCCGGGCGGCGCCCCGATGAGACGCGCCACCGAGTGCTTCTCCATGTATTCGGACATATCCAACCGCACCATGGCCTTCTCGTCGTCAAACAGAAACTCGGCAAGAGCCTTGGCCAGCTCTGTCTTGCCCACGCCGGTCGGGCCCAGGAACAGGAACGTGCCCAGCGGCCGCGAGGCGTCCTGGATTCCGGCCCTGGCCCGGCGCACGGTGTCGGCCACGGCCCGCAGAGCCTGGTCCTGGCCGACAACCCTGCGGCTGAGGTGATCCTCCATCCGGATCAGGCGCTCGACCTCGCCCTCGAGCATTTTCGACACGGGGATGCCCGTCCAGCGGGAGACGACCTGGGCCACGTCCTCCTCGTCAACCTCGTCCTTGAGCATCCTGGCTTTTTTCTGGATCTCGGCCAGCCGCCGCGTGCAGTCCGCGACCTCCTTCTGGATTTCCGGCAGCCGGCCGTAGCGGATCTCGGCCACGCGCTCCAGGTCCCCCCGCCGCTCGGCGCGGGCTTCCTCGGCCTTGAGCGCGTCGGACTCCTCCTTGAGCTTCTTCATGGCTTCGATGAGGTCTTTTTCCAGACTCCAGTGGGCCCGCAGGGCATCGGCCTTGGCGCGCAGCTCGCCGGCCTCCCGGCCCAGATTTTCCAGCCGCTCCCGTGAGGAGGCGTCCTTCTCCTTTTTCAGAGCCTGGCGCTCGACTTCGACCTGCTTGAGCTTGCGCTCCAGGCCGTCGATCTCCTCGGGCAGGCTGTCGATCTGGATGCGTATGCGGGAAGCGGCCTCGTCGATGAGGTCGATGGCCTTGTCCGGGAGCTGCCGGCTGGAGATGTAACGGTTGGAGAGGGTGGCGGCGGCCAGAAGGGCCGGGTCCGTGATCTTGACCCCGTGGTGGACTTCGTATTTCTCCTTCAAGCCGCGGAGGATGGAGATCGTGTCCTCGACCGAGGGCTCGCCCACGAAAACCTGCTGGAATCGCCGCTCCAAGGCCGCGTCCCTTTCGATGTGCTTCTTGTATTCGTTGAGGGTCGTGGCCCCGACGCAGCGCAGCTCCCCCCGCGCCAGGGGAGGCTTGAGCATGTTGGACGCGTCCACGGCGCCCTCGGCCGCGCCGGCGCCGATGATCGTATGGAGCTCGTCGATGAACAGGATGATGCGACCCTCGGCCTCCTTGATTTCCTTGATTAGAGCCTTCAACCGGTCTTCGAACTCGCCGCGGAACTTGGTCCCGGCCACCAGGGCGCCCATGTCCAGAGCCAGCAGCTTCTTGTCCTTGAGCGACTGGGGCACGTCGCCGTTGGCGATGCGCTGGGCCAGGCCTTCGACGATGGCCGTCTTGCCCACCCCCGCCTCGCCGATGAGGACGGGATTGTTCTTCGTCCGGCGGGACAGGACCTGGATGAGCCGCCGGATTTCGTCTTCCCGGCCGATGACCGGGTCGAGCTTTCCGCCGCGTCCCAGCGCCGTCAGGTCGCGCGTGTATTTTTCAAGGACCTGGAACTTGCTCTCGGGCTCGGGGTCGGTCACGCGCTGGCTGCCTCGCAGCTCCTGGAGGGCTCGCAGCGCGGAGTCCCGGCTCAAGCCGCACTCCCTCAGGACGCGGCCGGCTGGAGAGGCCGGCTCCTGGAGCATGGCCAACAGCAGGTGCTCGGTGGAGATGTACTCATCCTTCAGCGTCTCCGCTTCCAGCCGGGCTTGGTCGATGATCCGGCGCAACTCGCCGCCGAGGTAGGTCTCTCCCCCGCTCACGCGCGGAATGTCCTTGAGCGCCCTCTCCAACCCGGATTGAAGACGGGAGGCGTCCGCTCCCGCCTTGCTCAAGACGGAGTTGATAATGTTCTCCGCCTGCTGTAGAAACCCCCACAGCAAGTGTTCAGGCCGGATTTCCTGATGGCCGAGTTCCTCCGCCTTGGCCTGGGCCAGGCCGAGAGCCTCCTGCGACATGACCGTCAGCTTCTCACGGGACATCTCGGGTCTCCTCGGCGCGCTTCGAGCGCCTCATTCTTCTTTAATAAGCGCCGCGCCGCCGGCTGTCAAGTTTGCCTCCTTGACAAAACGAAAAAAATGGCTATGTTTTTCTTTACAGGAGTCGCTCATGGAAGAATTGGAAGTCTCAAGCTGGGCCACGCTGGACGCTCTCAAGAAGGCCGCCGACATCGTGGAAATGGTCGGCAACCTCCAGACCGGTCATAGCATATCCGTTTTCTGCGTCATCGAGGACGACCATCTCGAACTCCTGTACAGCGATTCGGCCTCCAATTCCATCCGCCTCTACGACGACAGGGATGAGTTCGACGAAGCCCGGGAAGAACGCAAGAAAGAAGTCGGCGAGGCGCCCTTTAATGAGGAAGAGGAGATGGGCTTGGAAGAAGACGACGAAGACGAGGACGAAGAAGAGGACGAAGAGGAAGGGGAAGCGGAGGAATCCGAAGACAGCGAGGAAGGCTGAAGCGGCTTCATCATCCTCCGGGCTTCATCCTGTCCCGGAGACGTTTGAGGATGTCGAGGGCCTCCTCGGGCGTCGGAGAGAGCGACTCTCGGCCCGAGATTTCCCGGCGGATGTCCTCCAGCATCTCCCGGTCCCTGTCCTCAGCGAAAAGAAAGGGCTGGTTCCTGTCCCGGCCCCGGGGGGACCTGCGGGCCCGGACGGGCCGGCCGGACTCGTCCAGCTCCTGCCTCTCCATGTTGATAAGGATCTCCCCGGCCCGGTCGAGGACGGAGGCCGGAATGCCCGCCAGCTTGGCCACATGCAGGCCGTAGCTCCGGTCCGATGGTCCCGGTTCGATCTTCCTCAAAAAAACGACATCGCCCCGCCATTCCTTGACGGCCAAGTGATAGTTCTTAATCCGAGGATGGGTCAACGCCAGTTCGGTCAATTCGTGATAGTGCGTGGCGAACAGAGTCTTGGGCCGGATATCCTCCCGTTCATGGAGGAACTCGGCCACCGCCCAGGCCAGGCTGAGGCCGTCAAAGGGGCTCGTCCCGCGGCCCAC
>CAZFTV010000096.1:6413-7392 GCA_964521765.1 uncultured Eubacteriales bacterium | reverse complement strand
CCGCCAGGGGAATGCCCCGCTCACGGCACAGCCGCCCGATCTCCCGCACGGGTTGGACCGTGCCGATGACGTTCGACCCGTGGTTGATGACCACCAGGCGCGTGTTCTTCTTGAAGCGGCGGCGGATGTCCTCGGGGTGGACGAATCCGGCCTTGTCGAAGGGGACGCGGTCGACCTCGACGCCCCCGTATTTCTCCTGGTGGTAGAGCGGACGCAGGACGGAGTTGTGCTCGAGGGTCGTGGTCACGGCATGGTCGCCCTTCTCGAGCATGCCGAAGATGATGAGGTTCAGGGCGTCCGTGGAGTTGTAGCCGAAGCAGAGGCGGTTCGGGTCCGTGCCGTTGAAAAATTCGGCGAGGAGCTTGCGCGTCGCGTCCAGCAGCTCCCCGGCTTCCATGCACATGTCGTAGCCCGAGCGGCCGGGGTTGACGCCGGAGCGCCTGTAGAACTCGTCCATGAACCTGTAAACGGACTCGGGCTTGGGGAAAGACGTGGCGGCGTTGTCCAGAAAAATCATGAGTTCAACTCCGGGTTTGATGAAAGGAAAGAAAAGAAAGTACAGTCGGCCTCAGGGCTCTCGAGGCTGGCGTCGCACATGATGGTTTGGGGTAGAAATCATAGGCATTCAACCCCGCGCTGTCAAGGTTTAAGCACCTCCCGCCGGAGCGCGGCTTTGGCGATGCGCTCCTCGACGGGATGAACGCCGATGCCCGCACCCCTGGGCACGGGGATCGTCCCCCCGGCCTGGAGCTCGATTTCCGGGTCGATGAGGTCCTGGCGGTAGTAGCGCCGGCTGGCGGACAGGTCGGCCGGCAGGCTGAAGTTGGGCAGCGAGGCCAGGTGGAGGTTGTGCGCCCGGCCGATGCCCGACTCGAGCATCCCGCCGCACCACACCGGGACGTCCCGCTCCCGGCAGAGGTCGTGGATCTTCCGCGCTTCGACCGCTCCCCCCACGCGGCCGCCTTTGATGTTGATGATG
>CAZFTV010000096.1:6091-6368 GCA_964521765.1 uncultured Eubacteriales bacterium | reverse complement strand
GGAGCCGTGTCCAGGGAGATGATGCTCTCGTCCAGGCAGAGGGGGGTCCGGAGCATGGGCTGAAGGCGGCTGTGGTCCCATAAGTCGTAAGGCGGGAAAGGCTGCTCGATCAGAAGGAGGTTGAAGTCGTCCAGCTTCTTCATTGTCTCGGCATCCCGGAGGGAGTAGGCGCCGTTGGCGTCCACCTGGAAGAGGATGTCGGGAAACCGGCTCCGCACCGCGGCGCAAGCCTCGACGTCCCAGCCGGGCTTGATCTTGATCTTGACCCGGCGGTAGC
>CAZFTV010000096.1:1009-6023 GCA_964521765.1 uncultured Eubacteriales bacterium | reverse complement strand
CAGCAGCGCCGCGATCTCCTCCTGCGTTCCGCCGTAGAGCGCCCTGAGCGGGACCCCTTTCTCCTTGGCCGCCAAGTCCCAGAGGGCCAGCTCCAACCCGGCCTTGGCCATGGGGTGACCCCGGAAGCGTCGGGCTTTGAGGGCGAACTCTTCGGGCTCAACCGCGCTCTCCTTGAACAGCAAGGGGACCAGGAAATCTTTCAGGACATGCCAGGCCGTGTCCGCGGTCTCGGCGCTGTAAAGCGGAGCGCGCTCGGCCACGCACTCACCGTAGCCCGCGAGGCCGCCTGCGCGAACGACGACGAGAAGAAAATGCCGTTCGTATTCCCGGCCGAAGCTCGTCTCGAAAAAATGCACGTAGGGCAGCTGGGCCTTGATAAGCTCCACGCTCTCGATTTTCATCGTTCCTTCACTCACTTCCTTTTTATTTCGCCCGACACGGCCGGTCCCGCCATGCGTCCGGCAACGCGGGCCCGGCTCCCTCGGGTGAAGCTTAAAGCCCGCTTGACCGCTCAGGGTCAGACGGCCTTGAGCCTTTCGACGTGCAACTTGCCGCGCAAAGACGCGGAGCCTTTCCGTCGATCATCAAGCCGGCTCATCCAGCCGCACCCCTCGCCGTTCGGCCGCCCTGAGGTAAACCTCGACTGTTCGGGCGGCCATGGATTCCACGGAGAACCCGGCCCGGACCTGAAGTCCGCCCTCCCGGCCCAGCCGGGCGGCGAACCCCCGGTTGTTATAAAGCTCCAGGACGGCCTCGGCCAACGCCTCGGGGTTCTTTGGCGGAACGAGCAGCCCTGTTTTTCTGTGGCGCACGATCTCGGGAATGCCGCCGGTTCGGGTGGCGACCACGGGCAGGCGGCAGGCCATAGCGTCGAGCAGGGAGCTGCCCAGCCCCTCGAGGTGTGAGGAAAGGACGAAGAGGTCGAGTGAGGCCAGGATGTTGGGGATGTCCTCCCGAAAACCGAGGAAGTAGACGACGCCCCTGATTTCCAGCTGCTCGGCCTGCCTGGTCAATTCGAGCTTCAGGGAGCCCTCGCCGACGATGACGACCTTAATCCGCCGGGTGCGGCGCATGAGAATCCGGGCCGCCTCCAGGAGGTAGCGATGACCCTTGTGGTCCTCGAGATGGGCGACGATGCCCACCAGGTAATCCGACTCGGAAAAGCCGAATTCCTTTCTCAGATAGTCGCGTGGCAGGTCCCGCTCGTAAACGGAAAAGTCTATGCCCGAGGGGACGATTTCGACCTTCTCCGCGGGCACTCCGCCCTCGACCAGCACCCGCTTGACGCCCTGCGAGATGGCGATGACCGCGTCCACGCTCCGGCCGTATTTCCTGCGGGAGAGCGCGTTCCGGCGCAGGGGGAAATCCACCCGCCGGGAAACGAACCGCAGGGGTACTCCGGCCAGGGAGGCGGCCATCAACCCTACCGCGGCGGAGTGGGCGTCGTGGCAGTGGATCAGGCGGCACTTGCGGCGCCGCATGGCGACGGCCAGCCGCAGGGCCGCAAGAAAGCCCAGTTCACTCCGCATCCGCCGGACGAGCACGGGCAGGCCTTCCGCCGACGCTTTTTCCAGGAGCGGGCTCCGCGGCTGAACAACGAAGGTTAACGGCCAGCCCCGCCGCCTTAGCTCCCGCACGAGGAAAAACGACTGACGCTGGCCGCCCCGCCACTCCCGGCCGGCGTCAATATGAAACAGGCTCAATCCTCTCCCCCTTCTTCCAGATCTCACGGAGTTTGGCGTAGCGGAGGAAGACGGCATAGCCGTTGAGGACGGCGATCACCAGCCCCGCGAAACCGTCGAGGAAGCCGCGCCGCAGAAAATAGGAGCGCACGAAACGCGCCGGGGGCAGGAACAGGAGGTGATACCAGCGGCATTTTTTCCGGCGGGCGTAAAGCTTCTTGGCCCCCAGCCCGGAGAAGGCGTTGATGCGGGAAACGTGGTCCGAGATGTGGCGGTAGGTGAAATGATGGATGGGATGGCGGAGCTTCGTTATGCGCCCTTGCAGGACGAGTTTCTCATGGACATACTCGCCCTCCCAGCGGGCCGCGGCCTTGCGGAAGAGCCGGACGCGGCGGTCGGGATACCAGCCCGAATGGCGGATCCAGCGGCCGAGGTAGCGGACGAGCCTGGGAATGGAGTAGCCGTCGCAGCCGGGGTCTCCGGCCGGAAGGCTCAAGATCTCGGACTTGAGCTCCGGCGAGACCCGCTCGTCGGCGTCCAAGGACAGAATCCAGGCCGAGTCGGCTTTCCCGTTGCCGAAGTTTTTCTGGTCGGCGTAGTTGGTCCAGTCGCGGGCAAAAACCCGGCAGCCGAATTTTTTGGCCAGCTTGACGGTTCCGTCCGTGCTGCGGCTGTCGACGACGACGACCTCCCTGGCCAGGCCGCGGAGGCTGCGCAGGGCGTCCTCCAGGCGATGCTCCTCGTTGAAGGTGATGATAACCGCCGAGATGTCCACGGCGGGGATTTTATCACAGGGGATAAAAGGGGGGAAGCAATCTGACGATGGCCTCTTCTTGACTTTGGGGCGGAAGTCGACTAAGAAAGGAATCGGGATAAAGATTCATCCTGATGTTCAAAAAATTCTCCCTTCTCCAGCTCGGGTGGCTCCTGGTCCTGACCCTGGTCGGGGCGTTCTTCGTCGCGTTTTGCCGCGGCCTCGGCCGGTGGTCCGTCCTGAACCACTCCTGGACGCCCGATCCGCTCGGAATCCTTATTCTGGCCTTCCTTGTTTTTCCATGCTTTTTCGGTTTCTGGGCGGTTTATTCCTGGATGGCGCGCAAAACCTTCAACCTGGACTACGGTCTCAGTCTCGGACGCGACCTCCTCACCTACCTGCCCATGCTCGCCTTTCTCCTGGCGCCCCTCACCCTCCGTCATTACCTGACAGCCGACGACCTGCGCGAACGCCTCGTGCTCCTGGGCGTCGGCGTGCTGATCGCCGTCCTGTTTCTCAAGGCGGTCCTGGTCCGGCGCCGGCACCGGGAGAGGCCCGCCTGGGGAGGCGCGGTTTCGGCATGGTGGTCGAAGCTTTCAACGGGAAAAAGAGCGGCCCTTCTCTTCGCCGCCGCCGTCCTTGTTTACAGCGCCGGGTCCCTGCGGCTTTCTTCCGCGGGAATCTCCTTCTCGGGAGACGAGCCCCACTACCTGCTCATCACCCGCAGCCTGCTCCGCGACGGGGATTTCAACCTGAAGAACAACTACGCCGCGCGGGATTACGAAGACTATATGCCGCCCGGGAAGCTCCCCCTCATCGAGCATATCCATAACCGGCCGGAGAAGGACGCGGCCTATTCCTTCCACTCGCCGGGCGTGTCCTTCCTCCTGCTGCCTTTTTACGCCGCCGGCGAAGCGTTGGGCCGCCGGGGGCTCATCCTGCTCTTGCGCCTGGGCATGAGCCTGCTCGGCGCGGCGTTCGGCCTTCAGGTCTACCTTTTTACCAGGCGGGAATTCGGAAAAGAGGGCCTGGCCTTGGGTTTATGGGCCTTGATCGGCTTCACTTCGCCCGTTTTTTTCTATTCCCTGCACATCTACCCGGAAATGGCCGCGGCCCTGATATCGCTCTGGCTCTTCCGCCAGGCCCGTCACGGCGCGACGTTCCCGGCGGGAAAGCTCCTGCTGTGCGGGGCGGCCTTCGCCGCCTTCGTCTGGTTCCATGCCATCAAATATCCCCTCCTCCTCGTCCCGCTTTTCATCTATTTCCTCTGGACGCTGGTCCGGCGGCACGGCGTGCGTTGGAAGCTCGTCTGGTTCCTGGTCGGGCCGGTCGTCCTCGGCGGCCTCTATCTCTTCTTCCAGAAATCCCTCTACGGCTCGCTGTCTTTTTCCGCCGTCTCCTGGCAGGGGCCGATGTCGGGGGCGGAATCGCTCTCCTTTTTCAACAAGATCCTGACCGGCATCCCCTTCCGCTTCCGCTGGGAAACCCTGGCCGGATATTTTCTGGATCAGAAAGACGGGCTGCTGCTCTACGCGCCTCTCTACGCCTTCGCCTTCCTGGGGATGGTCGACATGGCGCGGAGAAAGGGACGGGATCTGCTTCTGCTCATCGGCCTCGCCGCACCCTATATCCTCGTCCAGGCCTTTCTCACCCAGCGCACGGGCTACGCGCCTCAGGCCCGGCCCCTGAGTTCGGTCATCTGGGCCCTGGCCATACCGGTCGGCTGGTTCCTGGCCCACAACTCTAAAAGATTCTTCTCCTCGCTCTTCGCCCTGGCCGCGGTCCTCAGCCTGGCGGCGGTCGTCCTATTGCTGCTGCAGCCGGCAGGCCTCTACCAGGAGACGACCGAGGGCGCGACCGAGCGCGCCGGGGCGATGTTCCTCGGGCTGAGCAACCTGCATTTCCAGGTCAGCGACTGCTTGCCGTCCTACCTCAAGGTGGCGGACGCCGGCTGGAAACCGAACTTCATCTGGCCGGGCTTGCTGTTGGTATTGATGCTGGCCTACGCGCTCTGGCCCAAAAAGAGCCCGCGGCTCGGGTTCGGGGCTCATGTCGCCCTGGGGACTGCGGGAGCGGGGCTGTTCTTCCTATGGCTGGCGCTCTATCCCCGCGTCGTCCTCCTCAACCCCGTCCGGGCGGACATCCCGGGAGGCGCGCGCGTGGGCTTCTACAACCTGTCCCGCGCGGCCCGGCCCTCAGACCCGCCCGGCCGGTTCAACCTGCTCCAGGACGACCGGGCATACAATTTCTACTTCGTCTCCCGCCGGCCGTTGGAGGCCGTCCAGGTCGAGTTCGGCTCGGACAAGGGCGATTACGCCCTGAAGCTCGCGCTGTTCGACCACGTCTTCCACCGCGGCCGGACGCGCCGGGAATTCCAGACAATCACCTACAACCGCCCCGCGGCCTACCGCTGGAAGAGCGCGTATCTCTACCGGCTGAGCATCGACCTTCAGAAGCGCTCGGCCGTGTCCACCGGGGAAAATCCCTACCGCTTCGGCCTGCGCCCCGTCGTCCGCTAAATATTTCCTCGGACACAGCTCTGTTTCAGGCCGGCCGTTTTATCGGCAGGCGGCAGCC
>CAZFTV010000096.1:0-976 GCA_964521765.1 uncultured Eubacteriales bacterium | reverse complement strand
CGCCGTCCTTCTATTTTTCGGAGTGCGGCGACGCGCCTCAGGCGCGGCGGGAGTCGAACATCCGGAAGCGGAGCAGTCCCTTCTTGTGCAGCTTGAATTTGACCAGCGTCTTGAGGATGGACAGGCCATAGACGGCGCTGCGCACGAAGCCTATCTGCGAGGCCTCGGGAAAGTAGCGCGTCTCGATGGGGATCTCCCGGATGCGCATGCCGTGGGTGACGCCCTGGGCGATGATCTCCGAGTCGAAGACGAAGTCATCCGAGAGGACAGGAAAATTCACCGTCTCCAGGAAGCGCCGGGAGTAGGCCCGCAGGCCGGAGTGATACTCGGTCAGATACATATAGAACACGGCGTTTTCCAGGGCGGTGAGGGCGATGTTGGCCAGGTACTTCCACTTGGGCATGCCGCCCTCGAGCGGATGGCCGCCCAGCATGCGCGAGCCGAAGACGGCGTCGCACTCTCCGCCGAGGAGCGGCAGGACGAGCTGGGGGATGACGCGCGGGTCGTACTGGTGGTCGGGATGGACCATGATCATGATGTCCCCGCCCATCTTGAGCGCCGCGGCGTAGCAGGTCTTCTGGTTTCCGCCGTAGCCGCTGTTGCGGTCGTGGACGAAGACTTTGAGCCCCAGGCGGCGGGCCAGGGCCACGGTCCCGTCCCGGCTGCAGTCGTCGGTGAGGATGATGTCGTCCACCCAGGGCCGGGGGATGTCGGCCAGTGTTCTCTCCAGCGTCTTCTCGGCGTTATAGGCAGGCATTACGACGATGATCTTTTTCTTGCGGCGCTCGGGCGGGATGAGGATCTTCTCCGGGGCGCGGCCGGCCTTCTTCGCGACCGAGGCTGATCTTTTCACGCGGCCTAATCTAGCACATTTACCCCGAATCCGACAGCCCCGCCGAGAACATCGCGCATTGCCGCTTCTTTGGAGTGCCGCGACGCTCCGCCGCTTTCCCCGGGGACATCGCGGGGATCATTC
>CAZFTV010000095.1:0-7414 GCA_964521765.1 uncultured Eubacteriales bacterium | reverse complement strand
TGTCCTCGGAGCATAACCCGGAATTCACGATGCTCGAGTTCTACCAGGCCTACGCCGACCACCACGACATGATGGACCTCACCGAGGAGCTGATCGCCGGCCTGGCCCGCGAGCTCCTGGGCGGCGAGGAGATCCGCTTCGGCGGGCAGGTCCTCTCCCTCCGCCGGCCCTGGCCGAGGGTCAAATTCCTGGAGGCGGTGGCTTCTCACAACGGCCTCGAGCCGGCGGCGCTCGATGACCGCAAGGCCGTGGTCGAAAAGGCGGCTGAGCTCGCCCCCGAGAAAAAAGCCGTCACCTACGGCAAAGCCCTGGACGTCCTCTTCGACAAGTTCGTCAAGCCGCGGCTCATCCAGCCGACGTTCGTCCTCAACCATCCCCGGGACATCTCGCCGCTGGCCAAGGCCTCGCCCCGAAACCCCGAGGAGGCCGAGCGGTTCGAGCTCGTCATGGCCGGTATGGAGATCGCCAACGCCTTCAGCGAGCTGACCGACCCCCGGGAGCAGCGCCTCCGGTTCGAGCAGCAGGCCGGGGACAAGGCCCGCGGCGACGAGGAGACGCACGGCCTGGACCTGGACTACGTCACGGCCCTGGAGTACGGCCTGCCGCCCACGGGCGGCGAGGGCATCGGCATCGACCGGCTGGTGATGCTCTTCGCCGACCGGCCCTCGATCCGGGACGTCATCCTCTTCCCCCTGCTCCGGCCGAAGACCTGACGCCATGGCCTTCGAGTTTTTCATCGCCCGCCGCTACCTGACGGCCAGAAGGAAGCAGGCCTTCATCTCGGTCATCACCCTGATCTCGGTCCTGGGCATCGCCATCGGAGTCGCCGCCCTGATCATCGCCATCTCCCTCATCACCGGCTTCCAGGGCGACGTCCAAGACAAGATCCTGGGCGCCACCTCGCATCTCATGATCTCGGACATCACCGGCGAGGGGTTGAGGGACTATGAGCGGACGGCGGACCTCCTGAGAGGAGTCGACGGCGTCGTGTCCGTAACGCCGGTTGTTTACAACATGGCCCTTTTCTCGGGGCTCACCCGGAACGCGGGGGGAGTCCTCAAGGGGATCGATTTTGAGAGCGAGGCGAAGACCTCGCGCTGGCTGGCCGACCTGCAGATGGGCCGGCTTCCGGAGCAGGGAGCCGGACGGGAGGGCATCATCCTCGGCCGCGACCTGGCCCTTCAGCTCGGGGCGGCCGTGGGCGATGTCCTGACGGTCTACACCTCCGCCGCCCGCCTGACGCCCATCGGCCAGGTCCCCAAGCTCAAGCGGTTTCTCATCACCGGCATTTTCGCCGCGGGGCTGTATGAGTTCGATTCCACCACGGCCTTCATCTCCCACGAGGCCGCCCAGAAGTTCTTCGGTCTCGAGGGTCGGACGAGCTACCTCCAGGTGATGATCAAGGATATCTTTGAAGCCCCCCGTCTGGCCGGAGAGGTCAGCCGCCTTCTGCCGCCCTCGGCTTATGTCACCACCTGGATGGACCTGAACAGGTCCCTGTTCTCGGCCCTCAAGCTCGAGAAGACGATCCTTTTCCTGACCATCACCCTGATCGTGCTCGTGGCCGCCCTGAACATCATCGCCACGCTCATCCTGATGGTCATGGAGAAGACGCGGGACATCGGGATTCTCCTGGCCATGGGCGCCACGCCGGGAAACATCCGGCGCGTGTTCTTCCTCCAGGGGGCGATGATCGGGGTCATCGGCACCGCGGCCGGCACGGCCCTGGGACTCCTGTGGAACTGGCTGGCAAATACGTTCGAGCTCATCCACATCCCCGTGGACATCTACCAGATCTCGTTCGTTCCCTTCAGGCTTCGCCCCGTGGACCTGGCGGTCATCATCGGAGTTTCGCTCCTGATCAGCTTCGTTTCCACCCTCTTCCCCTCTTATCGGGCGGCCAGGGTGGACCCCATGACGGCCTTGAAATATGAGTAGTTTGCTCGTCGTCCGCAACCTGGGCAAGGATTACCCCCTGGCCAGGGGCGTGTACCCCGTTTTCCACGGACTCGATTTCGAGGTCGGACGGGGCGAATTCACGGGCATCATGGGCGTCTCCGGGGTGGGCAAATCAACGCTCCTCAACCTCCTGGGCGCCGTGGACAGGCCCACGGAGGGTCAGGTCATTCTAGAGGGAGAGGATGTCTTCGCCCTTCCGGCCCGGGAAAGGGCCCTGCTCCGCAACCGGAAGATCGGTTTTGTCTTTCAGTTCTTTCACCTTTTGCCCGAATTCACGGCCCTGGAGAACGTCTGCTTTCCGGTGCTCATCGGCGGGAGCTCCTGGCCCGAGGCCAGGGCCAGGGCGCGCCGGGCCCTCGAGGATGCCCTGGTCGCCGACAAGGCGGACATGAGGCCCAGCCAACTTTCGGGGGGGGGGCAGCAGCGGGTGGCCATCGCGCGTGCCCTGGTGAACGAGCCGCGGCTGTTGCTGGCCGACGAGCCCACGGGCAACCTCGACTGGCAGACGGGGGAGAAGATCATCGGTCTCCTCATCGACCTCCATGCCCGGCGCGGGTTGACCTCGATCATCGTCACCCATAACGAGAAGGTGGCGGCTTTCTGCCACCGTCTTTTTCTGATGGAAGCCGGCGGGTTGAAACCAATTCCCCGGTCTTGAGGTTTATGACTTAGCCGGCTTCAGTCTTTCCGAGCCGGCGCGGCCCGGCCCCGAAACGGGCACGGGAGGCCTGGCAAAAGCGAGCTCGATATGGTATAAGGAGTAGCTATGAACAAGCTCCCGATGATGCTGTTTGCGGCGGTGCTGGCTCTATCCCTGCCGCTGTTAAGCCAGGACTTCATCGACAAGATCGAGATCGTCGGCAACGATCGGGTCACGCAGGAAACCATCCTTTATTATATCACCGCCCGCGAGGGGGACTACTTCAACGAAGCCCAGCTCCGGAACGACTTCCGCGTCCTGTGGACGACGGGTTTTTTCTCTGACATCAGAATGGAGCGCCTTCCCGGCGCCCGGGGAGTCGTGGTCCGCATCACCGTCAAGGAGAACCCGGTCATACGGTCCGTGACCTACAAGACGGGGAAAAAGGTCAAGGAAGAAGATATCACCAACAAGCTCAAGGAGAAGGACGAGTTCATCCTTCCGTATTCCTATTATTCGTCGTACAAGATCCAGCGCATTCAGGGAACGATCGAGGAGCTCCTGGCGGAGAAAGGACTGATGGCCGCCAAGGTGGAGGCGGTCGAGACGCTGCGGGGGAAGAACGAAGTCGAGGTCGAATTCAAGATCAACGAGGGGCCTAAGGTCCGGGTGGGGCAAGTCGTCTTCGAGGGCACGACCAAGGTGCCGGCCAGCGTCCTGGAGGGCGCCATGGCCGCCAATCGCGGCCACAATCTCATCTCCTGGGTCTCGGGCAAGGATGTCTTTAAAGAGAACAAGATCCAGGAGGCGATGGACGGCATCAAGAAAAAGTTCCAGGAATACGGCTACATGGAAGCCCAGGTCGGCGAGCCGCGTCTCGAGGAATTCACCCGCCGAACGGCCTTCCCCTTGTTCAAGAAGCAGAAGATGATGAGGATCGTGATCCCCGTCCAGCCCGGCTATATCTACCGCGTGGGAGAAATCTCCGTCGAGGGGGCCAAGTCCGTTCCCCCGGCCTATCTGAGGGCGATGATCGCTTTCCGGCCCGGCGACATCTACAACACCAAAGTCCGGGAGAAAGCCGTGGAGAAGATCGGAGAGGTCTTCAGGGACGGAGGGTTCCTCTACTCCCAGATCATGCCCGTGGAAAGCCTTGACCCCAAGAAGAAGACCGTCAACGTCGCCTTCAACATCCAAGAGGGAGACGTTTGCTACATCAGCCGCCTGGAGTTCAAGGGGAACTTTTACACCAAGGACAAGGTCATTCGGCGCGAGATGTTTCTCCGAGAGGGGGACCGCTTCAGCTTCACGGTTTTCAAAAACAGCCTGCTGCGCATGAGGCAGCTCGGCTTGGTGGACCTCGAGGGCGACCCGGAAATCAAGCCCACGGAGAAGAATCCCGCCCTGTTCGATGTCACGGTCAACGTCAAGGAGCTGCAGCGGAACAACATTCAGTTCACGGCGGGGTACAGCGGCTACGAGGGCGCCTTCATCGCCCTGAGCTACGAGACCGTCAACTTCCTGGGGGCGGGCGAAAATCTGAACCTCACCTTCCAGCACGGAAAGCGCATCAAGAACTACAGTTTCGGCTTTCAGGAGCCTTACATCTTCGACTATCCGCTGAGCCTCGGGTTCAACATCTACAACCGCTACCTCATCTATCCTTACCTCTACGACCGGAAGGGGAAGGGCTTGGATTTGATTTTCGGAGCGCGTCTCTTCAGCTACTGGCGGGCCAACATGACCTACACCTTCGAGGATGTGGACATTTCGCCGCCCAGCGAGGGAGATGGTTCCTATTCATCCTACTACTCCTACTACTCCAGCTACATGAGTCTCTACGGCATGGGCACTCACTTGATCAGCAGCTTATCCCCCTCCATCTATTATTCGACGGTTGACAGCCCGCTGACTCCCAGCCGGGGGTCGATGATCCTCGCTTCGCTCAAATACGCCGGCACGTTTCTCGGCGGCGAAATCGACCTTATCCGTCCCCGATTCGAGCTCACCCACTGGCAGCCCATCTTCCCCAAGCACAGCATCGGCGTCCACTTGGAATACGAGTTCATCCGGCCCATCGGCGGCGCCGCGTTGCCCTTCTGGGAGAAGATTTATCTGGGCGGCGAGCGGAACATCCGCGGCTACGAGATCTATACCATCGGGCCGCGCGCCATCGACGGGACGAACATGGGCGGGCAGAAAGCGATCGTCTTCAACGCCGAATACAGCGTAGCCGTGGGCGGCCCCCTGTACCTGATCCTTTTCCACGACATGGGCAACAGCTGGACTCTGGAACAGAAAATGACGCTGAGCAATATCTACATGTCCTCGGGGATCGAAGCTCGGGTCTTCGTCCCCGCCCTGCGTGTTCCCTTTCGGCTGATTTTTTCGTATAATAACCGGAAAATACGCGCGGGCGACAACAACTTTGCTTTCCGCTTCGCGATCGGCGCGACGTTTTAAAGCTCGGTCGACGATACATTAGACTCAAGGAGGTTGACGTCATGATGAAAAGGACCTTAATTCTGACCCTGGCCGCCGCCCTGACGGCCATGCTGACGAGCGCCGCGTTCGCCCAGCAGAGCAACAAGATCGGCGTGATCAACTCCCAGGAAGTTCTGGAGAAATCCGTGGAGGGCAAGAAGGTCATCGGCCGTCTTCAGGAGCGCGACAGAAAGAGCCAGGCCGACGTGACCAGGCTGGATGAGGATATCCGTCAGATCGAAACCCGTCTCAGCACCCAGCGCCTGACCCTGAGCGAGGAAGCCGCTCTCCAGCTCAATTCCGACCTGGACAAAAAGAGGAAAGAGCGCCAGCGCTACGCCGAGGACGCGGTCCGCGACCTTCAGGAGCTCCAGTTCCGTCTCTACTCCAAGCTCCAGGGCGAGCTGCTGCCGATCATCGAGCAGCTGGGCAAGGAGAGGGGCCTCGACCTCATCCTGGACCTCACCAAAAGCGGGGCCGTGTACTTCAGCCCGACGATCGACATCACCGCCGAGGTCATCAAGCGCTACGACGCCAGCAAAGCCGCGCCCCCGGCCAAATAGCCGCCGACCATGTCCATCTCCATTGAAGAGATCCTGACCTACCTCCCCCATCGCTATCCCTTTCTGCTCGTGGACCGGGTCCTGGAGATGGAGAAAGGCAGGCGGATCCTGGCCTTGAAGAATGTCACCTACAATGAGCCGTTCTTTCAGGGGCATTTCCCCGACCTGCGCATCATGCCCGGCGTGCTGATCGTGGAGGCCCTGGCCCAGGCGGCGGGCATCCTCATCTACAACTCCATCGAAGACCCGCGCAACAAACTCGTCTTTCTGAGCAAGATCGACCGGACGAAGTTCCGCAAGCCCGTCATCCCCGGCGACCAGCTCCGCTTGGATGTGGACCTCATCAAGCTCAAGACGCGGTTCTTCCATGTGGCGGGAAAGGCCTATGTCGGGGAGGCGCTCGTCGCGGAAACGGAAGCCATGGGGTCGCTCGTCTCTCTCGAGGAGATGCATGAGCCCCGATGAAATTTACATCCACCCCTCGGCCGTCGTTCACCCCGGAGCCCAACTAGGGGAGGGTGTGTGGGTCGGCCCCCACTGCCGGGTGGGGGAGAAGGTCGTCCTCGGCGCCCGCACCCGGCTGGAGGCCGACGTCTTCATCTCGGGCCGGACCGAAATCGGACCTGACTGCCGCTTCTCGCCCTTCGCGGTCATCGGCACGGAGCCCCAGGACGTCTCTTATAAGGGCGAGGAGACGCGCGTCGTCATCGGCGGCCGGAATGTTTTCCGCGAGTATCTGACCGTCCACCGCGGCACTCCCAAGGGAGGCGTCGTGACCCGGATCGGCGAGGGCAATTATTTCATGGCCTATTGCCATGTGGCCCATGACTGCCGGGTGGGCGACGAGACCGTGTTCACCAACGCCGCCACCCTGGCCGGGCATGTGACGGTCGAGGACTACGTGGTCATCAGCGCCTTCTCCTCGGTCCATCAGTTCTGCCGCGTGGGACGCTACGCGTTCATCGGCGGCTATTCCGTCGCCACCCAGGACGTGGTGCCTTTCTGCCGGGTTGTGGGCGCCCGCCCGATGCGCATTTTCGGGATGAACATCGTCGGGCTCCGCCGCCGCGGGTTCGGCCGGGAACGCCTGCAGGTCATCAAGGACATGTTCCGTCTCCTGTTCTCCTCGGACCTCAACACCAGCCAGGCTTTGGAGCGCATCGAGGCCGAGATCCCGGCCTGCCCGGACAGGGACGAGCTCACGGCCTTCATCCGCGCCTCGAAGCGCGGGATCGCCCGCAAGGCAGGCGAGGAATGGGACCGAGAATCGGAATGATCGCCGGCTCGGGCGAGCTTCCCCTCCTGGCCCTGGAGGAAGCGGCAGAACGCGGGTGGACCTGTTTCGTCGCCGGAGTGTCGGGGGAGGCCTCCCCGGCTTTGGAGGGCAAGACCGGCGCCTTCATGTGGCTCGACCCGGGACGCCCCGATGAGGCCGTTCGTTTTTTTAAGGACCGGGGAGTGGACGACATCCTCCTGGCGGGGAAGGTCGACCCGGGCGCGTATTTCCGGCGCGCGGAGAGGGAGAGGGGAACGGGTGACTGGCTTCGGGAGGCTTCGGACGGGACCCCGACGGGTCTCATCCGGGCTTTCATGCGGTTTCTTGATGAGCGCGGACTGCGGGTCATGGACCCCGAGCCGTTCCTCGCGCCTCTTTTCTGTCCGGAGGGTGTGTTAACCGTCGAACAGCCTTCGGCCGGGGTCCTTCAGGACGCGGAGTTCGGCTGGGATGTGGCCCGGAAGACGGCCGACCTCGACATCGACGAGGCCG
>CAZFTV010000094.1:6726-7441 GCA_964521765.1 uncultured Eubacteriales bacterium | reverse complement strand
CCGATCTCCTCCCCTTTGACGATCTCGGCCGTCTTCAGGAACTCCTCCCATTTGGGCCACTCGGCGACCTCGGCCGCCGTGAACTGGGAATAGGCTCGACCGGCTAGGATGAGGCAGACAATGAGGAGGAATACGGTTTTGGCTTGAATTTTCATCCCCGACTCCCGGATGCGTCCAACCTTTGAAATGAAGATGGCCTTATCTTAGTCAAGGGAAAAGCAAAATGCAAATGGATTTGCCGAGCGAGACGAAACAAAGGAAAACCTGGGAAATTGGGCAGGAAGCATCTCCTTTTATGTGATTAGTGGCGCGAAATGAAGTGGGGTGGCGCAACCCAGGGCTCCCATGACCGGCCTCCAAGTTGACTTGGACCCGGCCCTAGTATACATTGACTCCTTTTTTCGGGACAGCCGGCTTCCCGGAAGACTTCCGACGGGAGACGAGAATGAAGACAATCGCCTGTCTGTTGGCGGCCTGCCTGACCGCGGCCTGCGCGGCCGTCCCGTCCGGACCCTCGATCCGGTTTCCCTACCTATGGCCGGGCACGCCCGGCTTCGGCGGAGACATCGACCAATCCGGCTTCCAGGAGCCGTCGGGGATCGTCTTTCATCCGACCCGCGGCACGCTGTTCGTTGTGGACGACGGCGGGCTTGTGGGCGAGATCACCAAGGAAGGAAAGCCGATTTTCACCGTGGAAGTTCCCGGCGACCTCGAG
>CAZFTV010000094.1:0-6679 GCA_964521765.1 uncultured Eubacteriales bacterium | reverse complement strand
ACAACGCCGGCTATCGCAAGGTCATGCGCGACACGCTGGAGTTCGACCCCGAGACGAGGAAGGTCACCCGCCGTTTCCCCGTCAACCGCGCTTTCGGCGACAGCCCGCAGTTTTTGCTTAAAACCGAGGACGGCTACGACAACGGCCTAGAATCCATCGCCTTCGTTCCCAACCCGGGTCACCCCGAGGGCGGGACTTTTTTCCTGGGCAACCAGTGGGACCCGCCCTGCATCGTCGAGGTCAGGGTCCCGATCCGGTCGAGCACGACCCTCGAGGCCGAGGCCGGGATCCTTCGCGTCCTGCCGGTCAAACTGGACGACCCGGCGGCCATGTATTACGACCGCTTCCGCCGCCGCCTGAACGTCCTGAGCGACGCGGACAACATCCTCCTGGAAATCGGGCTCGACGGCAGAGTGGTTGCGCAGTACGCATTTCCGGGAAACGACCAGGAAGGCTTGGCCAGGGACAACGACGGCTATCTCTATATCGCCCAGGACTGTGGGGGCATCATCAAGGTCAAAGACTTGAGACGCTAATCATGCGTCTCGCCCTCACAGCAGCCGGGGGGGGGGAAGGGCGGCGCGGCTCTTCTCAGAGGGCCAGCGGAGCGCCGGCCGCTCAGGGCCGGTACAGAACGGCCGCTTCTCCCTTTTCCACGACCAGGCGCTTGACCTCGTTCAGGATGAGCAAGCGGCGCTTGAACAGGGCTTCGATCTCAGCCTGAGTGAGATAAGTTTTCAGCCGCTTCCGGACCGCACCGTCGTCCCATTTCGTCGATAAGGCCGCCAGGACTCTGCGCGAGCAGCGCGAGAGGGCGTATTCGGAGAGCAGCTCTCCGGAGGGAGGGAAGGCCTCGGAAAAATCCACCCGCCAGGGCCGCCACGCAGCCGTCTGATAAATGATGTCGCCCAGATCCTGCCTGGGCGCGCCGACCAGGTGCTCCAGGACGAGGATTTCGTCCAGCCGGTCCTGGTAGGCCGCGGGGTCGGGAGGCCGAAGGTTTTTTCTCAGCCGGGATTTTTCGGATTCCGCGTCCTCGAAGAAGACCTGAAGAGAGCCCGTCCGGCCCTCGATCGACCGCTCCACCGTTGCGGGCATGAGCTCGAGGCCGAGCAGCCTGTCCAGTTCGTAGGCGGCCAGTTCGTAGGCGTAGCTGTCCGGCATGAGAGCCGGCCTGTTTCTGCGGATGTATTTGAAGAGCGCCCGCCGGCTCGTTTTTCCGTCGTTCAGGGTGACCAGCCAGGCGTTCATCCGTCCGGCCTGGGTCTCCTTGTCCACGGCCGCGATGTCGGCTCGGCGCAGGAACGCTTCCAGCGTCTCCCTCTCGGAGGGAGGGGAGGGCAACGACTGGGCGCGGCAGAGAGCCGACAGCCCGGCCAGGAACGCCAAGCCTGCGCATCTCCCGATCCAGGTTTTTCTATTCATCATTCACCCCCCAGGCCCGAATACGATCCCCTTCGATGACCAGGGCGCTCAGCTGTCCCTGGTAGTAATCGGATATGCCGGTATCGATGACCCACACTTTGCCGCCGAACCGTTTCATGCTTTTAACCGTGGCCACTCCCAGCACCGTATGAGCGATGACGATGCGCCGGGCTTGAAGGTTGGCCAGGATGCCGTCCAATTCGTCTTCGAACAGGGCTTCGTCCTGCTGGGCCAGCTCGCGGTACCACAACGGTCCGTCACGAGCATAGAGGACGAGGGGAGTGAATTCTCTGCCCTCCATGACCATCCGCAGCTCCCGCCGCACTTGGTCGTTGATCTCAACCAGGGGTTTCAGTGAGTATTCCGGGCTGATGCCGCCGTGGACGAAGACCGTATCGTTGATATTGATGACGGCGTTGTGGCCGGCGATCCATTTTCCGTATTGGGAGCGGAGGAAGCCCAAGTACTGGTTCCATGCCTGTTGACTCTCTTTGAGGACTCCGGCCCAATAGGCTCGGCGCTCCTCGGCCGGGATCACGGACGGGTCGGCCCCGGGGGAAGGAGCAATCCGCCTGCGCCGCAAGAACTCGTTTTCCTTCTTTTTCTTGAATTCCTCGGGCAGGAAGGACAGGAACTGTTCCAGGGTGACATAGTCGGGGTATCCGAAGACAAGGCCCGAGAGATTCAGCATTTCATGGTTGCCGATGAGAACATGGACTCGCCCTCCGGCTTCCGCGGCTTCTTTCTCCAGGCGGATGAGAAGGTCGAATATCCGGCGGGCGTCCGGCCCGCGGTCCATGATGTCTCCGGTCTGGACCAGATGCGCCGTGCCGGCCGCCCAGCAAAGTGTCTCGTTCACCACTCCCGTTCCTTTCAGGATGGCGACGAAGTTGGCGTAATCCCCGTGAAGGTCGCCGACGGCCACGACCTTCTCGATGTCCGTCCAAACGCAGGGGACCTCAGCCCGAGCAGGAGAAGCCCGGCGAGGAGGATCCAGGCGGTTTTCTTTTTCATGAGCGGCCGCTTCAGTAGGCGTCTTTTCCTATCATAGAGAAATCCCCCCCCCTCCGCAAGCCCGCCGGAGCCCCGGACTGGAAATCCGGTGTTTCCGTTGACAGGGGGGCGGTCTTTTGATAAAAACTACAGGTAAGAGGGAGGGCTCAAGCACCCCATGGACATCAAGAAACGGGATAAAAACGACATCGTCATCTTCGACATCGGGGGAGAGATCAGACGGTCGGATGTCACGGAGGCGACCCTCCACGAGCTGGTCAAGGACCAGCTCGAACAAGGCCGGAAGCACATCCTGCTCAATTTCGACCGGGTGGAGTTTATCGACAGCTTCGGCGTGGGCGAGATCCTGGCCAGCTACATCTCCACTCACAACCTGGGAGGCCACCTCAAGATCGCCCGAATCTCCAAGAAGCTCTATCTTGTTTTCCAGATCACGATGCTGACCAAGGTCCTGGAGATATTCGACGAGGAGGATTCGGCCCTGCAGAGCTTTCTCAAGGAATAAGCGCCGGGCCGGCCGCCGCCACAGAGCCTCTGGATGCGGACAGGACGTCCCTTTCGATGGCGCCCGCGCTTTCCGGGCGTCCAGCCGGGGGAGGAAGCTCCGGCCGTCCTGCTTTTCTTTTTCTTTTTTTTTATCACCGCGCCTTTCAGCATTTTCAAGAGCGTCAGGGACGCCAGTTTTCTGAACGAGCTGGGGTCGGAGAACCTGCCCGCGGCCTATGCCACGGCCTTTTTCGTCGGCCTGGCGGTCGCCCTCCAGGCCAAGCTCCAGGCCCGCGCGCCGCGGCGCCTCCTCCTGGCCGGAAGCCTCGTCTTTTTTTCCCTGACGGGCGCGGCCTTCGCCTTTTTCTTCCGGGCTTCGGGAAGCTGGCTGGCGCTGATTTACTGGGTCTGGGCCAACATCCTGATCGTGTCGCTCATGACCCAGTTCTGGATCGTGGTCAATGATGTCTTCAACCCCAGGGAGGCCAAGCGCATCATCGGCTTCGTCGGCAGCGGCGGCATCCTGGGCGGCATCGCCGGCGGCCTCCTGACCGGCCTCCTGGCCCGTCGGTTTCCGCTGGGCATCATGCTTTTCGGCTGCGTCCTCCTCCTGGCCGCGCTCCCCATCATTCTGCGGCTTACCGACCCGCGGAGGCCTCGCCCCGGGCCTGTCGAGCCCTGCCCGGTTGAGGCCGGCGGCCGGGCCGAGGCCATGCGGCAGGCGGGGTTCAAAGCCTGTTTCGACACCGTCCGCCGGGACAGATACCTCCGTCTCCTGGCCGGGATCGTCATCATCACCGGCTTGATCTCGACCTTCATCGACTGGCAGTCCAAGGCCGTTATAGAGAAAACGGTCCGAGGCAACCTGACCTCTTTCTTCGGCTGGTTCAACGCCGGGCTGCTCGTCTTTTCCTTCCTCCTTCAGTTTCTGGGCACGAGCCGCATCGTCAACCGCTTCGGGATCCGCAGCCTCCTTCTTTTCTATCCCGCGGTCATTCTCGTCTGCACGCTGGGCATTACCGCCTGGCCGGTCCTGGGGCTGGCCGTGGCCTTGAAGGGCAGCGACAAAAGCCTGTCCTATTCCATCAACCAGTCCGCCCGGGAGCTGCTTTATTTTCCTCTTCCTCCCGAGCCAAGGGCCCGGGCCAAGGTTTTCATCGACATGTTTCTCAACCGTTTCTCCCGGACGATCGGGGCGTTCTTTCTCCTGGCGGCGTTCGCCCTGCCCTGGCCGCCTGCCATGCAGGCGGTCGGGATTCTCTCGGTCGCGGCCCTGGCGGCCTGGATGGTGCTCAACCTCCGGGCCGCCTCGGCTTATGTCCGCGTCGTCAAGGACAAGCTCCGCGGCCGGTGGGACAGGGGAGACCGAATGGTTGAGGAGAGGATGGATGTCGATTTCGCTAAGACGGTCTTCGACCTTCTCGAAACCCGGCGCCGCAGCCCGGTGCTCTTCAGCCTCCATCTTTTTGACCTGATCCGGAACAAGAAGCTGACGCCGGACATACGGGCCATGTTCCTCTCCGAGCCCGGCGACACGCGCTTCGCCGCTCTGGGCGGTCTTTTTGACGCCGGAGCCGAGGGCGCCTCCTCGGCGGCCGGGCTGGAAGCCGAGGAAGCGGCTCTCGAAGAAAGCATCCGGGAGATCATGGGGCTCGATGCCTACCATCAGGTGATGGAGGGATATCTGGCTCGGGCCCTGGAGCGGACGGGCAAAGAAGACAGCGTGACCCGCATGGAAGTCGCCAAGGCTCTGGGTCTCATGCCGCCCCGCTCTCCCCTCGTCCGGCGTCTCGAGGGGCTTCTCTCTGACGAGTCGGAGGACGTCGTGCGCTACGCCCTCGAGAGCGCCGGCCGGTTGGGCCGAAGGGAGCACATCCCCGGAATTGTCCGCTGTCTCGGCCACCCGCGGCTGGGTCGGGATGCGGAAGACGCCCTGGAAAGATACGGTCCGAAGATTATCGGCACTCTGCACGACATTCTCCTCGACCCTTCGGAACCGTTGGAGACGCGGCGGAAGGCCGCCTCTGTTTTGGGACGCCTCGGAACCCAGGAAGCCGTGGACGGCCTCATCCGAGAGCTCGGGGAGGCGCCCGAGGAGCTCCAGGACGACATTCTGGACGCCCTGGACAGGACACGGTCGAGCGGGGCCGAAGTCCGTTTCGACCACGGGCTCGTGCTGGCCCATCTCGGGGAAATGTTCCGGCGCGCCTACGGGTTTTGCCTCTCCGCTTCGCGGGTGCAGAAAGGGGGCGGGCGGGATCAGGGGCTGGATGACCTGTTGCGCAAAGGCGGGGCGGCCGGGTTCGTCCTCGGCATCTTCAAGCTCCTCGGTCTGGTCTATTCCCGCGAGGACATGTTCAAAGCCTACAAGAACTGGCTGTCCGGTACGCGGGAAGCCGTGGCCTATGCGTTGGAGCTGCTGGACAATTCCCTGTCGAAAAGCATCCGGGACGGTCTCTTCCCCATTCTGGAAGACTATCCTCTCCGGGACAAGCTGCGTCTTTTTCGCTGCCGGCTGAAAGACGTCGGGGAGCTGAAGCCGTGAGCGGCGCGGGCGGGAGGCTCCACCGGCTGCTCAAACGGGTGGTCGACGTGCGGCCCGAGGAGACGGCCGTCGTTTTCCGGATGTTCTTTTATTTCTTCCTCATCACCTTCACCGCTTACGTCGTCAAGCCGGTCAAGTTGTCGCTTTACCTTATGGACTTGACGGCCGAGCGGTTGCCCTATGCCTACCTGTTTACGGCCGTGCTCATGGGGCTGGCCGTGTCTCTCAATTCCAGGCTCCTGGCCCGCCTCAACCGGCGGACTTATATTTCCCGGAGCCTCCTCTTCTTCATCGCCAGCCTGTTCCTCTTCCGCTGGCTGTTCAGCTTCCACTGGCCCTGGGTATCGATGCTCTTCTGGTTTTGGTCGGACCTTTTCATTGTCGCCTCGGTCATGCAGTTCTGGATGGCGGTCAACGACCGGTTCAACCCCCGCCAGGCCCGGCGCCTGGTCGGATTTTTCGTCAGCGGCGGGCTGTGGGGCGGCGTGGCCGGAGCGCTGCTGGCCTCGCGGTTGGCCCGTCTCGTCGGAACGGAGAACCTGATTTTGATATGCCCGGCGTTATTAGCCGGCGCTTTTTTTCTCGTCCGCAGCCTGGGAGCCCGTGAACGGGCGGAGGAGGATGCGGCGGCTCCCGGCAAAACCCCGGCCGGAGCGCGGCCCGGCTACGCCGAGAGTTTCAACATCGTCCGCCGCAACCGCTATCTTCGGCTCCTGGCCGCGTTGGTGGCCGCCGGCATCGTGGTCACCACGCTCGTGGATTTCCAGTTCAGCTCCGTGGTGGAAGCGTCCCTGCCACTCAAGGACGCCCGGACTTCGTTCCTGGGCACGTTTTTCCTGGGTCTGCTGGTTTTTTCCACCCTCCTCCATCACCTGCTGTCCAGCCGCATCCTCAAGAGCTACGGAATCCTGGCGGCCCTGTTCCTCCCCCCGGCTGTCCTTTTTCTGGGCGCGACTGCCGTCTTCCTGGTGCCCGTGGCGCGGACTCCACGGGACTTGGCGGAGTTCATCGTGTGGCAGCGACTCGAACGCGGCGTTGTCACTTCGCTGGGTTTCCGTCTGGAGAGGGTAGCGCGCATTGTCGGCACGGTTCTGCGATCCTCGGGAGTGCCGGAAGCAGACCTAGAAGGCGCGGACGAGGTGCTCAGACGCCGCTATCTGATGCAGGTAAAGAGCGGCCCTGACACCGTGAACAAGACCATGGTCAAGG
>CAZFTV010000093.1:1625-7491 GCA_964521765.1 uncultured Eubacteriales bacterium | reverse complement strand
CCTGCCGGCCCTGAGATAGTCGACGACGGCCGAGTACATCTGGCGCGGCCAGGGCCAGGAGAGGCCTTGATCCTCATAGAAGTCGAGGCTGTACTGGTCGATGAGGAAAAGGACGATGTCAGGGTCGGCCTTCTCCGGCCGGGCCAGAAGCCGAACCCGCGCGTCCCAGCTCTTCCACTCCAGGGGCTCGAGGAGACGCGTCCTCGAGACGAGCGCCGCCGCGGCAAAGGCGATGAGCCCGACCATAATCCCGCGGAAGAGACGTTTCGGCAACTAACCCTTGAAATTCTGCTTGAAGCGGTTCAGGCGGACGCTGTCTCGAACGGGAAGAGTTTTGACTCCCCCGATCTGTTTCTCCACTCGCGCCAGCCTGTCCTTGGGCGCGGGGTGGGTTTTAAACCAGCCCTTGTCTTTTTCCTTGCCTTCCCAAGCGGCCAGGTTGCTCAGGAAGTCGGAGAGTCCCTGGGGGTGGTAACCCGCGGCCAGGCCGAACTTGACCGATAGGGAGTCGGCCTGATATTCGAATTTCCGGTCGTATCCGCGCTCGATTAAGCTTCCGGCGATATCGCCCAGGGCGCCCTCGAACACCTCGGTCAGCTTGCTCAGCTCCGCCGGCGCGTAGGCTTTGACCGCTTCGTGGCCGAGCAGCTTGAAGGCGTCGGTGAGCCTCGACTTCTGGATGGACTGCAATCCGTGTTTGGAGGCCACATGGCCGACTTCATGGGCCAGCACCGCTGCCAGCATCTCCTCGTCCCGGCATTCCCGAAGCAGGCCGCGGGAGATGAACACGAACCCGCCCGGGGCGGCCAGGGCGTTGATTTCGGCCGTGTCCAGCACCAGGAAGTGATAGCCGCCGTAGATCTCGGGCCGGTCGGAGTAGGCGGCCACGGCGTTCCCCAGGAGGTTGACGTAGCTGTTGAGCGCCGGGTTTTCGTAGACCTTGTAGCGCGACAGGATGAGCGCCGACACGGAGCGGCCGATGTAGTATTCCTCCTCCTCGGTGATGTCGGCGAAGGTGCGGCGGACGACGGTTGCCACCTTCTCGGCTTTCTTGAGGTTGTCCCCGGTCAGGTACTTCTTGTTGTCCTGGAGAAAGGAGCAGGATATCACGAGGGACGAGACGACGACGGCGGACAGGGTGAGGGCGAGGGCGCGGCGGGCGCTCATTTGGAACCTCGGAATTCGCCCAGCCGTCCCTGTTTGAGAAACGCCTCAAGCTGGGCTCGGCTTACGGTCAGCAGGGCCATCTTGTCCACCCAGACGAAGCTTATGTTTTTGTTCCGGGCCTTGTAGCTGTCCTCAACCTGCTTGTTGAACCCCTTGGCGGCCATGGCCACTTCCGTGGCCGTGGCCTGGTTTTTTGTGCTCTTCCCCCAGGCCAGGATATCGATCTTCCGCGGCTCGACCGCGCTCGAGTGGATCCAGCCGACCTGTCCGTTCGAAGTCTTGACCTGCAGCCAATCCGCCTCCCGCTTGAGGAGCAGGAGGCCGTCTCCCGCCTTCAGGTTCATCACCGTCGAGGCGAAAAACTTCGGCCCGGAGCGCACGGTCGTTGACCTGACCTTGACGACAAAGGTCTCGGCGCCGAAGAGCGTCGCCAGGAGCAGAGCCGCGCCCAGGATGACCGGAAATTTTATGTTCTTCAAACTGCCCTCCTGTGATCCTGCCGTTTTTTATATTATTTCAAAAAGCGGACATTTTGCCAACCATCGGGACGGCATCTTTTTTTGTCTGAGCGGATTTTCGACGCTAGGGGGAGGAGAGGCGGGCGACAGCCTGGATCAGCTTGTCCCGGATAAGGCTGTTGCGCTGGACCTGCCGGTCGTTCTTGATGGCTATGTGCAGCGCTTTGGCCGAGCCGACAACCATGCTCAGCCTCCTGGCGCGCGTCAGGGCGGTGTAGAAAAGGTTCCGCTGGAGCATGATGAAATGCTGGGTCAGCAGGGGCATGATGACTGCCTGGTATTCGCTGCCCTGGGCCTTGTGGACCGAGACGGCGTAGGCCAGGGTGAGGGAGTCGAGGTCGTCCCGCTCGTAGAGAACCTGCCGGCCGTCAAAATCGACGAAGAGCCTGTAGCGCGGCTTGTCCAGGCCGCAGACCATCCCGATATCGCCGTTGAAGACATCCTTCTCGTAATCGTTCCGAATCTGCATGACCTTATCGTGCAGCCGAAATTCCCGGGCTCCCAGCCGCAGGCCGTCGGGCGAGGGGTTGAGCCGCCGTTGAAGCTCCTGGTTCAGCCGGTCCACGCCCGCCAGGCCGCGGTACATGGGACTGATGACTTGGATGTGAGGGGACAGGGCGGGCAGGCCGAACCTTCCCGGCACGCTGTGGCAAGCGAGGGTGATGATCGTCTTGAACGCGCCCTCCTCGCTCTCCTGGCGGAGGAAATAAAAGTCGGCGTTCCGGTCGCCGCGGGCGGGATAGATGAGAGATTGGCCGTGGTTGACCCGGTGGGCGTTGAGGATGATGAGGCTGTCCTTTTCCTGGCGGAAAATCTCGTCCAACCGCACGACGGGCAATTGATCGGAGGCGATGATGTCGCGCAACAGGTTGCCCGGCCCGACCGAGGGAAGCTGGTCCTTGTCGCCCACGAGGATCAGCCGCATCCAGGCGGGAAGGGCCCGAAGAAGGTGATAGAGGAGGACGAGGTCCACCATGGAGAATTCGTCCACGACGAGCGCCTCCCCGGCCAGCGGACGGCGGTCGCAGCGCTTGAACTCCCCCAATTTGGGGTTGAATTCGAGCAGACGGTGGATCGTCTTCGCCTCGCTTCCCGTCGTCTCGTGAAGCCGTTTGGCAGCCCGGCCCGTAGGAGCCGCAAGGAGCAGGGGCCGGCCCCAGCGACGGAACAGTTCCGCCACGGCGTTGATGATGGTCGTTTTTCCCGTGCCCGGTCCGCCGGTGATGACCAGGACCTTCCGCCGGAAGCATTCCCGGACGGCGTCCCGCTGCGCGGGCGAGTAGCACAGGCCCGCGTCCTTCTCCACGCCGGATAAGGCCTCGTCCACGTCGAAGGGGGGCACGAACGGCGGGGCGCCGGCCAGTTCGCCGAGAAGCCGCGCCGCCTCGCTTTCGGCATGATGAAGGAAGGGAAGATAGATGGCCGCCCCCTGGTCGATCGTCTCCACCACGACGCTCCGGGAGGCGATGAGATCCCTCAACCCCTGGGCTGTCCGGTCGGCGCCCACTTCGAGCTCGCGCCGGCAGCGTTCCTCCAGATCCGCCTGGAGGGAGAACACATGGCCTTGCTCATTGTCTTTTTCCAGGAGGTAGAGCAGGAAGGCCTTGACCCTGTCCAGGGAGGCGGGGTCCAGCCCGAGACGGAGCGCGACCTGGTCGGCCGTCTTGAACCCGACGCCCCAGATGTCCAGGCAGAGCTGATAGGGGTTGGAACGGAGAACCTGGTAGGAGCGCGAGCCGTACTGCCGATAAATTTTCGTGGCCAGGCTCGTGGAAATGCCGTGTTCCTGAAGAAAGATGATCAGGTCCCGGATGTCACGGTGCTCCGACCAGGACCGCTTGATCTCGGCCAGCTTGGCCTCTCCCACGCCCGGGACTTCGAGCAGCCGCTCGGGACTGTGGCCCAGGATCTCCAGGGTCATCGGCCCGAAAACCTTGAGGATGCGCCGGGCCAGGACCGGACCGACGCCTTTGATCAACCCCGAGGAAAGAAACTTCTCGACCCCCGAAGCCGAGGCGGGAAGCACGGGGATGAACGATTCGACCTTGAACTGCCGGCCGAATTTGGCGTTGACCTCCCAGGCTCCGGAGATTTTCAGCCGTTCCCCCGGAGAGAGCGGAGGAAAGGCGCCGACGATGCTCGTCTCCCCGCCGTCGTCCAGGACGAAACGGCAGACGGTGTAGCCGTTATCGGGGTTATAAAAAAGAATATGGCCGATCGTTCCCTCCATCGTGTCGCTCGGCGGAGAGGGGCCCGGACCGGCGGGGCGAGCGGGCGCGGGTGTTTTCTTCATGGCCTCGGCACCCTAGCCGTCGGTCCGCAGGACGATAACGTCTCCCACTTCGGCTCCGAGCTCGGAGGCGGCCGAACCCTCGCGCACCGCGATCTCGATCAGACCCAAGCTCCCGGCCAGGACGAACGGCTCCCGCCGGCTTCCCCGGGCATAGAAGCTGCGGCAGGACGTGACGGTCTTCCCGCGCACGCTCAGGCTCAGGGCGGGGGGCTTTCTCCGCGCTGGAGAGGCCGGCAGTCTGGCCGCGGGGATGTCGGTGATCACGTTGCCGAATTTGTCGATATAAGCCACATGGCCGATGATCTCGCCGCTCCGGACGCAAGACTTGGGCAGGGTCAACGAGACATAGTCCTCCACCAGCGGGCCGAACTCGTCGGGCGGAACGCCCAGGGACAGCCATCCCGCCAGGGGCGCCATGCGGTCCCGGCCCTCGAACATCGTGGCTCGGTCGGTCAGGAAATAGCTCTTCTTCGTAACGGCCCTCACCCTCCTTTCGGCCGAGGCTTCGAGGGACATGGCGAGCAGTCCGTTGTCGGGCCCGATGAAGACATACCGCTCCGTCTCGGCCACGAGAATCCGTCGACCCGAGCCCACGCCCGGGTCCACGACGGCGAGGAAAATCGTGCCCGCCGGGAAAAATCGAAAACACGCCTGCAGCAGGAAGGAGGCGGACGGGATGTCGAAGGAGCGCACCGAATGGGAAATGTCCACCAGCCGGGCCTCGGGATTCAAGCTCAGGATGACGGCCTTGAGGGAGGGCACAAAAAAATCCTCCAACCCGAAGTCGGTCATCAGAGCGATGACAGGACGACTCATTTGAAATCCATCTTATGCCATGCGCCGCGGCCGGTCAACCGCCCGGTTTGACCCGCTGCGCGCGCTCGTGGTAGTTTGATATTCGTGAAATTTCTCAAGGTCCTTCTCAATTCCCTGCTCTGCGGGCTGTGCTTCTGCTTTCTGCTCGCGCTTCTTGTGGACGGCTTGAACATCAACGCCCGTTTCCATCCGGCCTTCCTGGCCCGCCTGTCGCTCGAGCTGTTCATCGCTTACGGCCTGGCCATGACGATCTTCTCCCTGGCCGTGTTCTTCATCTACAATTTTTTCTCCTCGAAAAAGAACGATATTTCCTTCATCTCTCCGACGTTCCTCGCGCTCGGTTTTTCCCTGGTGATATTCTTTTTTCTCCTGCTATTCTGGGTCAACATACGGCATTTCAACGCCTTCTTCAGTCCTCTGGTCAGATCCCAATTGAAAATGCAGATGGCCGTTCTTTTCTCGCTCGGCCTGATGGGGATTGCGGTCACGGTCCTTTTCTATCGTTTGAGGAAAAAGCCTGTGTTTTTCTGGGCTTATGCGCTCCTCTTCGCCGCCGGCATGGCCGTCGTCGTTTGGCAGAGGCCGCCCCTCATCCAGCAGCGACCGGCAAGTAAAACGTCCGTCCTGGAAGCCCCCCGGATCACGAACAGGCTGACGCTGTTGGGCCTGGAGGGCCTGAGCTTCGATTTCATCATCCCCTTGCTCTCCCAGGACAAGCTGCCTAACTTCAGCCACCTCGTTGAAAACGGCAGCTGGGGACGCCTGGCGGGCTTCACCCCCAACGAATCCGAGGTCTTAGGCGCATCTCTGGATACGGGCAAACTGCCTTACAAACACCGCCGGCTCTCGGCCTTCGCCTACCGGCTGCGGAATCATCCCCAGCGAATGGACGTCGTCCCCCGTTTTATTTTTTTCCATCAGCTCTCCCGGCTGGGCCTCTTGAAGCCCGCGTCGGCCGAGGCCCACGCCCGGTCCACCGACCTGTGGCAGATCTTTTCCGACTGCGGCCTGACCGTCCTGCGGCGCGACCGGCCCATCCCTGCCGAAAACGTCCCGGCCGGCCAGAAGGCCG